>ONSF01000110.1 GCA_900320425.1 uncultured Eubacteriales bacterium
ACCAAAGAATACTACAACAGAAATAAAACATATATATCGTTTATATGCATGGATTGATCAAAGTGTAGTAATAAGTAACAATGGAGGCGATTATACACCAGCAGAATGGGCAAATTTATATGCAAGTATTCAGGTTAATGTAACAGGGGATTTTAATGAAAAGGAAGTTTATAAAGGACCTAAATTAAGTACAGAAGTACTTAAACATATAACAAGTGCTAATTCAGATGTTGATAGCGATAATGTAACCTATATATCAGGATGTTCAGATGAAGCAGAAACAGATGCAGATTGTACAGAAGCTAATAAAATAGATTTTAATTTTGTTTGGTATTCTGGAAAACTATGGAGAATAGTTGCAATTTATCCAGATGGTGCTATGAAATTAATAACCGAAAATCCTATAACAGCAATATATTGGGGAAGTAATACAACTTATAATGGTTCATGGGTATATCAATGGCTAAATGAAGATTTTAATGATACTTTGGTAAATAAAGATAAAACTATTGATAATACAAAAATTTGGAATGCAACAACGACATCTGATACTACAAAGCCTGCTGAAACCACTATGGTATCTGGTAATGTAGGATTACTTAATGCATATGAATATGCAGAAAGTTATAAGAAAATAAACAATCAATATGGTTATGATAAAGGATATTTGAATATAAAACAATGGTGGTGGTTATTAAATCCTTGTAGTTCTTCGAATGTATATGGCGTATATTCTGGTGGCTCTTATGACTCCAATAAACCGTCGTATTACACTGGTGCTGTAAGACCTTCAATAATCACTAAATCTAGTATCACATTTGCAGGAGGAGCTGGGACGAGAAATAATCCGTATGTAATAGGAGAAGATATAAGTGCGCCAACAACTAATGCACTACTTAATACTCGAGTAAGTGGAGAATATGTAATTTTCAAAAATGAATTATTCCGAATTGTTGGAGCAGAAAATGAAATAACAAAATTAGTTAAAGCTGATTATATAATGGATGGAAGTTATCCTTTAACAAAGAAGTTTGCAAGTAGTGTTACTTTTGGAAGTAGTATAAATTCAAATGATGAATCTTATTGGGATTATTATTTAAATAATACTTGGTTACCAACAAGTGATACAACTAATAGAGCATTACTTGATGAAGGAACTTATTATCTTGGAGAATATGGAAGTACAGGTATAAGTTATAAAACAACAATATGTAAAGATTCTGATCTGAATTTAGTAAAAACAAAAAATTGTACAAAATATACTGAGAATGATGCTAATAGGACATATACAGGATATGTAGGATTATTGCGCGTTGGAGAAATGTTCTCAAGTCAGTTAAAAGGAGCATTATCGTCGTATCCAGCTATGTGGTTAATAACACCAAGTTCTTCGGCTGTAAATAATGTTGACTATGACAGTCGTTTGTCACAGACTCGTTTGAAGTGGTCAAATGCATACGCCGTTCGTCCAACTGTTAATCTAAAATCTAATATCATCATCACTGGAGGAGATGGAACAGAGCAAAATCCGTTTGAAATAGCACTTGGTTCATAAAATGTAAAAAGTAAACTAGGTACAAATTTACATCCTTAAGAGATGAGATTTTGTACCTAGTTTAAATTTTAATTAGATTTTATTTAAAAAAATAAAAATTTAAAAATTAAAAAGAGTTGACATTTTTTGAAAATATTAGTATAAATTAATGAGTGAGGTGAGAAAATGGAATTAGTAATTGTGGAATCTCCTGCAAAAAGTAAGACCATTGAAAAATATTTAGGAAAAAATTATAAAGTAGTTAGTAGTATAGGACATATTAGAGACTTAGCAACAACAGGTAAATATGGACTAGGAATTGATATAGAGAATGGATTTATTCCAAATTATGTTCCAATTAAAGGAAAGAAAAAAGTAATTGGAGACTTAAAAAAACTTGTCAAAGAAGCTGATAAAGTTTATCTTGCAACCGACCCCGACCGAGAAGGAGAAGCTATTAGTTGGCATCTTTTTGATGCACTCGGAATTAAAGAAAATAAATATGATAGAGTTTTATTTTATGAAATAACTAAAGATAAAGTTTTAGAAGGAATTAATAATCCTCGAAAGATTGATTATAATTTAGTTAAAAGTCAAGAAACAAGAAGATTTTTAGATCGAATTATAGGATTTCGTTTATCAAAGTTAATGCAATCTAAAACTCATGGAACAAGTGCAGGACGTGTTCAAAGTGTTGCCCTTAAATTAATTGTTGATAGAGAAAGAGAAATAGAAGCTTTTAAAAGTGAAGAGTATTATACTATAACAGCTAAGTTTAATGAATTTGATTCTGATTTATTTAAATATAAAACTGAAGATATAGAAATTAAATCTTTAGAAGAAGTTAATAGTATTTTAGAAAAATTAGATAAAGAGTTTTTAATAGAAAGTATTGAATCTAAAACTAAGAATAAAGCAAGTAAATTTCCATTTACAACATCAACTCTCCAACAAGAAGCATCTACCAAACTTAATTTTAATGCTAAAAAAACTATGAGTATTGCTCAAAAGATGTATGAAGGTATTGATATAGGAACTGAAACAGTTGGTCTTATTACTTATATGAGAACAGATTCTATAAGATTATCTGAAGAGTTTACAAATCCTACATTTCATTATATTAAAGAACACTTTGGAGATGAGTATGTTGGATATATAAAAAAGAGTAAAAAAACTGAAAATGTTCAAGATGCCCATGAAGCTATTCGTCCAACCAGTATTATAAGAACTCCAGAGAGCTTAAAACAGTATTTAACAAATGATGAATATAAATTATATAATTTAATTTATAAAAGAACTTTAGCATCATTAATGAGTGATGCTAAGATACTAGGGACAACAATTATATTAGATAATAATGATTATAAGTTTAAAACAACTGGTTCTATTATTACCTTTTTAGGATATTTAAAAGTATATTCAGAATTTGAAGATACGAAAGATACTATATTACCCGATTTAACTAGTAAACTTAATACCAAGATATTATCTAATGAGATTATCTATGAACAACATTTTACAAAGCCTAAAGCAAGATATACAGAAGCGAAATTAATAAAAGAAATGGAAGAATTAGGAATTGGAAGACCTTCTACTTATGCAACGATTATGTCCAATATTAGAGATCGTGGATATGTTTCGATGGAAGATAAAAAATTTGTTCCAACAGAAATTGGAATAGAGGTAACTGATAAATTACAAGAATATTTTAGTAATATAATAAATGTAAAGTACACAGCTCAAATGGAATCAGACTTGGATTTAATTGCTGATGGAAAAGAGGATAATAAAGAAGTTTTAACCAACTTTTATCAAATTTTTGATAAAACTCTTCAGGATGCATATCAAGGAATGGAAAAAGAAAAACCAGAAGAAACTGGTGAACTATGTCCAAATTGTCACAGTCCTTTGGTTATTAGAAAAGGAAAATTTGGTGATTTTATTGCTTGTTCTGATTATCCAAATTGTAAATATGTAAAAAAAGACGTAAAAGAAGAAAACGTTATTATCGATTGTCCTAACTGCGATGGAAAAATTGTTTTAAAACATAGTAAAAAAGGGAAAATATTTTATGGATGTAATAATTATCCAAAATGTAAAATAGCATACTGGGATGAGCCTACTGGAGAAAAATGTCCGAAATGTTCAGAGATGATGATAAAGAAAAATGATGAAATTAAATGTTCTTCTTGTGGATTTCATTTAGAAAAAGAATAAAAGCACATTATGTGCTTTTTGTATTTTCAAACTATTTAAAATTTGGTAAAATATTTTTGTGATATTATGAAAGATTTACAAAATTATTTAGATTATTTAAAATATAATAAAAATTATAGTGAGAAAACTATTGTTAACTATGAGATTGATATAAAAAATTATTTTTCTTATTTAGAACAAGAGTGTCTTAATTATAAAGAAGTAGAATATGAAGATTTAATGGGACTTTTTCAGCATTTTGAATCTTTAAAATTATCATCGAAAAGTATAAGAAGACATATTAGTTCCTTGAAGGGGTTTTATAAATATTTAAATAGTATGGGTATTGTTAACGGTAATCCTTTTAATTATGTTAGTTTACCAAAGAAAGAAATTAAATTACCGAGATATTTAACATATGATGAGTTATTAGAGATATTTAATGACTTAGAAATTAAAACCAATTATGATTTAAGAGATCGATTAATCATAGAACTTTTGTATGCAACTGGAGTGAGAGTATCAGAACTTGTTAATATTAAAATAGAAGATATTATTTTAGCAAATCAAAGTATTAAAGTATTTGGTAAAGGATCAAAAGAAAGATTTGTTTATTATAATGATGTTTGTAAAGAAATACTTGATAGTTATTTAAAAATATATCCGATAATTAATAAAAAAAATAGTAATTATTTATTATTAAATCAAAAAGGTGAGCAATTAACAACAGCTGGAATTAGTTATATTCTAAATCAAATTATCAAAAAAATAAGTTTCAATAAACATATTACTCCTCATATGTTAAGACATAGTTTTGCAACTCATCTTCTAAATAATGGCTGTGATTTATTAACAGTAGGTGAATTACTTGGACATTCTTCTATTTCAACAACTGGTATTTATACTCATGTAACTTTAGATCATATAAAAGATGTCTATTATAAAAGTCATCCAAGAGGAAGATAAAAGGAGAGATTATGAATTTAGATAAATTACTTGAAATGGATTATAATAAATTTATTAATACTTTAAAAGAAATAGAATATTCCAAAAGATTAGATCTTTTAAATAATGAAAAATTTAAAAATAAATTATTTTTAGTAGATAAGAAAGATAATGTAAGCAAATTTTCTTTAGTATTTCAAATATATTCGGCAAAAGATCTATTATCAAAAATGGATTTAAATCTTATTTTTCTTATTAAAGAGAGATATCCAATTGACAAAGATTTTTATCTTATTGAATTAAAAAGAAAAGATCAAAGTAATTTTGAAAAAGAATTATTAAATAATTCGCATCTTTTATTATTATTACTTGAATGTGGAAGTTTTTACTATACAGATTTAGCTTTTTCTTATGATACTTTAATTTATATTATTTCTTTTATAGAACAAAATAATATAGATTATCAAAAGAGCTGTTTATCTAATATTATTTTTATGTCTTTAAAAGAAACTAATCTTCAAGAAAAGTTTTTACAAAGTAATATTTTAGATAAATATAAAGTTTTATCTTTAACTATTTGTAATAAAGAAGTAATAGAAAATTATTTAAAAAATAATTATTTAGAAATTCCTAATAAAATTCTTTTTCATTTAATTTGTTATACAGGTATTGATATAAATCCTAATTATTATCAAAATATAGATTTTTTTAAAACCAATATTTTAAGAGTAAGTATTTTTGAAACTAGAAAAAATATAGATTTATTAGCCAGAAATATTGAGCCTTCTTATTTTGAAAAATTATTATTTAAGATGGAAATAGAATTATTAAATAGTTATGATAAATTAGATAATATAATTAAAATTAAGAAAAAAGATAGTCTTCTATATATTTATTTAGAAAACCAAAATTTAGTTAATGAAGAAGTTACAAGAAAAGTCTTGTTTCAAGTAGTAATAGATTTATTTTTTCAAGATAGTATTCGTAATATATATTTAAATATTTCAGAAATATTAAGATATAAAAATAATAAAAATATATTATCTAAAGAAAAATTAGAATTTTATAAAGAATTATTAGAATTATTTTCTAAAGATAGTAATGATATAATACAATTCTATCAAAAATATAAAGATAGTTATCAAGTAAGTGATTTTTATCAAGATATAGCAAAATTGAAAAAGGATTCTTATCAAAGATTGAAAGATAGTTGTCTTAAAATAGAAAGTATTTCTTATTTAAAAAATCAAAAATTATCTAATTTTTATAAAACAAATATTTATGAATTAACAGGGCAAAAGTTTCGAATGTTAATTGCTTGTAGAAGCAGAATTCCAAGAGGGAATAACGATTCTCCAAGAAATTGTTATAGTTTAATTGGAAATGAGAATATGAAGGTATTTGATAATAAGAATATTATTTATGGGTATAATAATTTTAATATTTTAAATATTATGCATGTATTAGAGAGTGATTCTAATAGTTTAAATCAAAGTATTAATACAACAAATTATATTAATAGAATTAGTACCAGTGATGAATTATTAAGTTCAAATATGATGAATGAAATTCAAATTAAAAATAATGCTTTAGATAATGGTGAATATGAAAGATTATATCCATCTTATATTGTTTGTTTTGATAAAGTAAATGAAAAGTCATTAGAAGCATCAATTGAATTAAAAATACCAATTATAATTATTTATTCAGAAAAGTATAAAAAAATAGAATATAACAAACAATTAGATAACTTTGGAATGTATTCTACTTCAACAAGAGATGAGGATATTATAGAGAATAATAAAAAGAAGAATTAATCTACTCTAATTGGAATAGATTTTAATTCTTCTTTTATTAAATATGGTTTATTAATAATAGTTAAATAAAGAATAGTAGTTTTTAATTCAAGTTTTAACAAGGGATCATCTATATCTTTATAATTAGTAATAATTGGCATCTTGGTTTTAGATTTTATGACTTTTAAATAATTTTTTCCTTTGGTATTAAATCCAAGTACTCTTATATAATTTAGATTATAATCATCATCTTTTTTTATGTTCATTAAGATATGTAAAAACATTCGATTAAGTTTATTATAAGTCCATCTTTTACTTTTTAAATTTTCTATTAATTCTTGATATGAGTTAACTTTTAAAATAACTTTTTTAATTTTCTTTTCAATTCCTTCACTTACATCTAAATAAATATCTAAAGTGTTTATTTCAGAAATTAATTTATATTTTAAAATAGTAAAAAAAGTTTCTTGATAATTTTTGGGAAAATTTAATATATTATATGTTTTGTCTGGAATAAAATTTTTAATATCTATATCTTTTAAATAAAGTTCTCGAATACTTGTTGCACTTGAAATAGAACCTGTTGTATTTTTAGCTAAATAAGAATTTGTTCTTTTGATAGTAATTGGCTTTATATGGTAATTATTTTCTAATATCGTTTTAATATAAGTTACACCTAAAATATCATTTGAGTTTATAAGATTAACACCAGTTAAATTATAAAGAGCTTTGGCATTCGATGATGGATAACTATTTCCAAGTGATAAATATTCTTTTACTAATTTATTATAGTCTTTATGATAAAGAATTGTACTAGCAAGATTTTTTAAAACATCAACATCATTTGTTTCTGAACCAAAAATTAAATAATCAATATCTAAATTTTCAAGCAAGGTTATTGCTGAGGCAGAAAAAATATCTGCTGATTGGGTTCCAAAAAAGAAAGGAAGTTCTATTACTAAATCAATTCCAAAAGAAAGACTAAGTTTTGTTTTTTCCCATTTTGTTAAAAAAGAAAATTCACCACGCTCGGTAAAGCATGTTGATAAGACTAAGATTATAAAACTATCAGGAAATTTTTCTTTAACTTTTTTTAAAAAATAACGATGTCCGTTATGAAAAGGATTAAATTCTGCAATAATTCCAATTTTACTCATAAAATCACCTAAATAAATTATACACGAGAATCTCTAAATTTCAATTACTCAACTCTAAGTTTAGTTAATTCAACTTAATTTTTCTTGTTAAATTTAAGTTAACTTATTATAATTAAGTTTGTGAGGTGGATATATGAAAAAGAAAATTTTATTAGGAATGGTTTTGGTTGTTATAGGAATTTTACTTGTTGGATGTAACAAAAATACAAAAGCACTAGATTTTAAAGAAGAATATGAGTTTCTAAATGGATTGAAGAATAAAAACGGAAAAGAGCATCGTAAAGTTAGAATAGATGATGATAATCCTTATGAAAAAGTTAGTGCTAAAGATATAGTAGAAAAGATTAATAATAAAGAAACTTTTTATGTTTATTTTGGTGATAAACTATGTCCATGGTGTCGATCAGTAATTGAAAAATCAATTGAAGTTGCCAAGAAAAATAATATAAAGAAAATATATTATGTTGCTATTTGGAATGATTTAGGAGAAGAGATTTTAAGAGATAAATATGAAATAGTTGATAATGAGTTAAAAAAGACAATTGATGGAACTAAAGAATATCAAGAGTTATTAAAATCATTTAATGAAGTATTATCAGATTATTCTTTAACAGGTTCAGAAGGAAATAAAATTAGTACTGGGGAAAAACGTATTTATGCTCCAAACTTTATTTATGTTGAAAAGGGAATTGTTAAAAAATTAGTAACTGGTATAAGTGATAAACAAACAGATTCAAGAGAAGAATTATCAAGTGATATATTAACTGATGAAGAAGAAATATTTAAAGATTTTTTTAAAACAAAATAAGATACATGTCTTATTTTTTTTCTTGAAAAAAATCGAAATTATGATAAAATTAACTTAGATAGAAAGGATAGAAAAAGATGAAAAAAAGAAATATAGGTATTTTAATTTTAATGTTAATAAGTCCCTTAATAGTTACGGCAGCTCCTCCAAGTAAGCCTGATGGAAATATGAAACCAGGAGATAATAATTCTCTTAATATAACTTATAAAGCAGCAACAACATTTTCAACATCTAAAACTGAAGATTCAAAAACTTATACTAGTACAACAGGAGGAGAGAATGCTTTACTTGTAAGCGATCAAGAAAGTGTAATTACTAATCCAATTATTAAAAAGGTTGGAGATGAAACCAGTGAAAATTCAGATTTTTATGGAACTAATGCTGGAATTTTAGTTTATAAAAATGGAATTTTAAATATTATAGGTGGAACAATTACTACCGATGGAAGTCATGCTAATGCTGTATTTTCATATGGAACAGGAAAAATTAATTTAGATAACACCAAAATTCTCACTACTAAAAATAATTCTGGAGGAATTATGGTAGCTGGTGGAGGAAGTATTACAGCTAATAATTTAGAAGTTGAAACTAGTGGTAATTCTAGTGCAGCTATTAGAAGTGATCGAGGAGGTGGAGTTATTAGTGTTGAATCAGGAGTATATGAAACAAGCGGAGTTGGAAGTCCTGTAATATATTCTACAGCAAATATTACGGTAAATAATGCTTCATTAAAAGCAACTAAATCTGAAGGAGTTGTGGTTGAAGGAGCTAATTCTGTTATATTAAATAATACTACTTTAAGTGACTCAAATACAACTTTAAACGGAAATTCCGAAACTTATAAAAATATATTCTTATATCAATCCATGTCAGGGGATGCTGAAAGTGGAGTTGCAACCTTTACTGCGAAAGACTCAACTATTAAAACATTAAAAGGAGATACTATTTTTGTTACTAATACAAAAGCAGTAATTAATTTAGAAGCAAATGAATTCGAAAATACTGATGGAGATTTTTTAAGAATTCAAACCGGAAAATGGGGTAATAGTGGTTCTAATGGAGGGGTTGTTACTTTAAATTTAAAAGATCAAATTATAAATGGTTCGATTGTTGTTGATAATATTTCTTCATTAGATATAAAAATGGAGGGAACTAGTATTTTTAAAGGTTCTATTGATAATGATAATCAAGCTAAAAAAATAACGCTTACCATGTCTAAAGATTCTACTTTAAATTTAGAAAATGATACTTATCTTGATGAACTTTCAAATGAAGATTCTACTAATACAAATATATATTCAAATGGCTTTAAATTAATTGTTGCTGGAGAAGAAATAACTACTAATACAGGAACCTATCAAGAAATAATTGATAGTGGGGTAATAGCTGAAAATGGTAATAATAATTTCTTTAATGATTTTAAAATTCCTATAATAGTATTAAGTTTGGGTGTTATCTTATTAGTATTTGCTATTATTTTAAAAAGATTCAAGAAAAAATCTTGAATCTTTTAATATTGAAAAAAAACTAAAATTATGATATAACATAACATAGTATTAAAGGGGATGGAAAGATGTCATTTTTAGAAATTGAAAAAGAAATTATAGAGAGTCCGAAATATCAAACATTAAAAAATGATTATCATCATGGATTAAATAGATATATTCATATTAGTCATGTTGCAAAATATACTTATTTTATCAGTAAAATACTAGGACTTGATTATATAAGTGCAACAAGAGGTGCACTTTTACATGATTATTTTAATGAAGAAGATTACTTAGATAAACATGGACTTGAAAAGCCAAGAATTCACCCTTTTTTAGCACTTAATAATTCTTTAAAGGAATTTGATTTAAATATTAAAGAACAAAATATCATTATTAGTCATATGTATCCAATTGGATTAATAAAACCATTATATTTAGAAAGTTGGATTGTGACATTTATAGATAAGATAGTAGCAACTTATGAATATATAAATTATAAATTTAAAGATAAATTTATTTTAGAATTTATTTTTTTAATTAATTCTTTAAGAATAAAATTATAAATTAAAAAATGTACTTTAAAAATATTTTTTATTATGATAGAATATCTTTGGAAACGGAAGATGGTAGTATGATTTTTTTTAAAAAGAGAAAATTTAGAAAACAAAAGAAACAAGAAACTAACGATAAAATGAAAGATTTGTTTGAAAAAAAAGTTAAAGATAATGAAGATTATAAACTTCTTTATGCTTATACAGAAATTTTAGAACCAGATGGATATGATTATCAAAGTAAAATTGTTGGATATCGAGAATCAGATATGTCTATAATTATTATCGATACAGATAAAGATTTTAAGAAGTCATCCCATATTCATAAATTTATCAAAGGTGAATTTGAAAAAGCAAGTTATAGTAAAGGAGAAGACTTGTATATGATTCAAAAGACTAACTCTAAAAGCGATAAAATTACTTTTACTATAGTATTAAAAAATTATGAAGATGAAGATTTACTAGCAATTACAGAACAAGAAATCGAAAAAGAAGAATTTTACGATTTTTTTATGGAATTTAAAAAGAAACCTCATTTACGTAAAAATACCAAAAAATAGGTTTTCTTTTTTTCTTTTACTTGAGATATATTAAAGAAAGAGTTATACTTATAATGTAAGGTAGGTAGTTATATATGGAAACGGAAGATATTGTAGAAGAAAAAGAAAAAAATAAAGGAAAAAGAAAAAATAAAAGAGAAATCGAAAAAGAAGAATCTAAAAAGAAAAAAATAATTACGATAATTTTATTAATATTAGTATTTTTAATTTCTTTAAGTGCATTATTTATTTTGGTAATTTATAAACAGGAAAAAATAATAGGATTTATAAAAAATGATAAGATTTTAGTAAATACAGAATATAAAGATAAAGATTTTTCTATTTGTTATGGAACAATTGTTAATTGTAAAAAAGTTGAAGTAGAAAAATCTGGAGAAGTAGATACTAAAAAATTAGGAGAATATACAATTACTTATAAATATAAAATTAATAATAAAGAAAAAGAATTGAAAAAAGTTGTTAAAGTATATGATGATATTAAACCTGAAATAGTTGTAGATGAGGAATTATCTTTTTGTAAAAATGGTAATGTTGGAAAAGGAAAGTATCATGCAACAGATAATTATGATGGAGATATTACTGATAAAGTGAAGTTAACAATTGAAGGAGATAAAAGTTATTTAGAAGTTTTGGATTCGAGTGGTAATCGAGGTAGTATAGAAGTTGATGCTTTAGAGTTTACTAGTGATCCAACTATTTCTTTAAATGGAGAAAGTAATATGTATATAATTGTTGGTTCTAAGTATACTGATTTAGGTGCTAAGGCAAGTGATGTATGCGATGGAGATATTACTGATAAAATAGTAGTTACTGGAGTGGTAGATTCAAATAAAGCTGGAACTTATACAATTACTTATAGTATAGAAAATTCAGACGGGAAAAAAGCTGAAATCAAAAGAGTTGTCACGGTTCAAACAAGAAGTGTTGTTGCAAATGGTAGTAGTTGTTCTAAGATGGGAGCCATTTATTTAACATTTGATGATGGACCACAAAATGGAACAACTGATAAAATTTTAAATATTTTAAATGAAGAAGGGGTAAAAGCAACATTCTTTGTTACGTCAAATGGACCTGATTCTTTAATAAAAAGAGAATATGATGAAGGACATGTGGTTGCCCTTCATACTTCAACTCATAACTATGCCAAAATTTATGCATCAGTTGATGCTTATTTTAATGATTTATATACCATTCAAAATAGAGTTAAAAGAATTACTGGATTTGAATCAAAAATTATAAGATTTCCTGGAGGAAGTAGTAATACAGTAAGTAGAAAATATCAAAAAGGAATTATGACTACTTTAACTAGTGAAGTATTAAATAGAGGATTTAGATATCATGATTGGAATGTTGATTCAGAAGATGCTGGAAGATGTTCATCAAGTGCTTCTTCATCTTGTGTTTATAGTAATGTGGTTGGAGGTTTATCTAAAAATCGTTGTAATATGGTACTTATGCATGATATTAAATATTATACAAGGGACGCATTAAGAGATATTATAAAATTTGGAAAAGAAAATGGTTATACATTTGAGGTAATTACCATGGATACACCTATGGTTACTCAAAGAGTAAATAATTAAACTTTAGAGTTTTCTAAAGTTTTTTTGTAAAAGTCAAAATTTATGATATACTAATAATATCTAATATAAGACTAGGAGGAAGTATGGATTTTTTAGATATGAGATTTTTAAGTTTTATTGGTATAAAAAAAATCCCGGATGCACCTTGGAGTAAATATTATAAAAAAGGTGATATGAAAATAAATCCTCGTAATGAGAATATTTATACCTTTGTAAAAAATCAAATGAAAAAATATGAGTATGAAAATAAAACTGCTATTAATTACTATGGAACAAAGATTACTTATCAAGAATTTTTTCAAAAAATTGATGATACTGAAAAAAAATTTAGAATCTTAGGAGTAAGAAAATTAGATATAGTAACAATAATTTCGGCAAATATTCCTGAAGCGTTAATTTCTTTTTATGCACTTAATAAAATAGGTGCTGTTGCTAATCTTTTACATCCATTACTATCAGAAAATGAAATAAAAAATGCTCTTAATTTATATAAAACAAAATATCTACTAGCAATGGATATAACTTTAGAAAAAATTGATAATATTATTAATCAAACTATGGTTAAAAAAGTAATTGTTTTATCTCCTGATACATCAATGAAAAAAATAAAAAAAATAATTTATAAAATAATAAGTTTTAAAGATAAATATTTTGTAAATTCCAAGAGTATTTATATGACATGGAAAAAGTTTATGAAACTTGAAGGAAGTTATAAAGAAGTTTCTAATATAGTAAGACGAGATGATCCATCCCTTATTCTTCAAAGTGGAGGATCAACAGGAACTCCAAAAGGAATAGTTTTATCAAATGGAAATATAAATGCAGCAACTATTTCAGCACTTCGGGCTTATCCTGATTTAGATAAAAATGATGTTATTTTAGGAATTATGCCAATATTTCATGGATTTGGACTGGAAGTATCTATAAATGATGCGTTTTCGGTTGGTGCAGAAGTTGTTTTAATTCCAACATTCAAATCAAATAAATTTCATGAATTAATTAAAAAATATCAACCAACTGTTCTTGTTGGAGTACCAACTTTATTTGAAGCTTTAACAACAAACTCTAATATGGAAGGTGTAAGTTTATCAAGACTTAAATATGTTATAAGTGGCGGGGATACTTTAAATAAATCTAGAGTATTGAATATTAATAATTTTTTATATGAACATGGAAGTCGTACTAATATGATTCAAGGTTATGGATTAACAGAAGCTGTTGCAGCTGTTTCTGTTGATTTAAAAGGAAATAGTCATCCAGGTACAATTGGAATTCCTTGGCCTGGTATATATATTAAAATTTTTGAACCGAATACTGAAAAGCCGGTTCCTTATAATGAAGATGGAGAAATATGTGTATGTGGACCAACGGTGATGCTAGGATACTATAATAACGAAGCTGAAACTAATCAAGCTTTAAAATTTCATCGTGATGGGAATATTTGGCTTCATACAGGAGATCTTGGATCAATGGATGAGAATGGTTTTATTACTTATAAACAAAGACTAAAACGAATGATTGTTGTAAGTGGATTTAATGTTTATCCATCAAGAATAGAAGAGGTTATAATGAATCATGAAAGTGTTTTAACTGTAAGTGTTATAGGAATTCCTCATCCATATAAAATGGAAGTTCCTAAAGCATATATTGTCTTAAAAAAAGGATATCATAAAAGTGATAAATTAATAAATGAATTACAAGAATTATGTAAAAAGAATTTAGATCATTATTCAGTTCCTAAAGAATTTGAATTTCGAAGTAGTTTACCTAAAACAATAGTAGGAAAAATAGATTTTAATAAATTACAAAAAGAAAATGAAAGGAAGTAATTATGAGTAGAATTAATGTTAAAAGAGTTCCAATGGGTGGAATGGAACAAATCTTAATTGATTTAAAACCTAGAAGATGTGATGCTGATGTATTTATTAATACAGGAGTAGATGTAACTAATTTAGTCGATTATATAACTAAAAAAAAGACTGATGGATATCATTATACCTATTTTCATGCTTTTGTCTTAGCACTTGCCAAAACAATTTATAATAGACCAAAACTTAATCGCTTTGTTCAAAATAGACATATGTTTGAACATACTGATGTAGTAATTGCTTTTGTTGCTAAAGTAGATTTTAATGATCATGCTAAAGAATTAATGTTACAAATTCCAATTAGTCCAGATGAAACACTTGATAGTTTATCAAATAAGATTAGAGAAAAAGTAGAAGCAATTAGAAATAAGAAAAATAAAAATAAAGAAAAAGGAGCAAATTCTGCTATTGAAGTTTTAGGAAGACTTCCAAATATTATCAGGGTTCCTTTAATAGGTTTATTAAAACAGATGGATAAATGGGGATGGTTACCTAGAAGTTTACAAGAAGATGATATTTATTTTTCAAGTGCAATTATTACTGATATTGGTTCTTTAAAAAGTGATTCAATTTATCATAATAATACTAACTTTGGAACTTGTTCATCTATTACAGCAATAGGAGAAATAAAAGATAAAATAGTAATTCAAGATGGAAGCGAAAAGAAAATTAAATCATGTAACTTTGGAATTAACTTTGATGAAAGAATTGCAGATGGTTTTTATTTAATAAAAAGTTTTAAATTGTTAGAATATATCTTAAATAATCCAGAATTATTAGAAGAAAGAGCAGATAAAAAAATTGAAATAAAAGAATAAAGTGGTGTCAAAAAGTGCTGAATTTTCTTAAAAAGTGGTGCCAAAAAATGTTGACTAAATAATACTTATGTAGTATATTTTTGTTAGGTGATAATATGAAAAGGAAAATTTATAATGATTTACTTGATTGGAAAAATAATAATATAGATATGCCTTTAATGGTAATTGGTGCAAGACAAATCGGCAAAACTTATATAATAAATGAATTTTGTAAAAATGAGTTTAATGATTATATTTATTTAAATTTATTTGAAGATAAAGGAATTGTTTCAATTTATAAAGAAAATATTTCTTCAGAAGAAAAATTTCATAAATTAGAAATATATATAAATAGAAAAATTAACTTAGAAAATACCATTATTTTCTTTGATGAAGTTCAAGAAAGTGAAGAATTAATCAGTAGTTTAAAATATTACTCAGAAAGTGATAAACCATATAAAATTATTTGTGCTGGTTCTTTGCTTGGTGTAAAAGTAAATAGGTTTACTGGATCGTTTCCAGTTGGAAAAATTAGAATGTTAGAAATGTATTCTATGAGTTTTGATGAATTTTTATTTGCATACTATGGTAATGATTTAATGATTAAAGAAATAAAAAAATGTTATGAAAATAATGTTTCAATGTCAGAAGTTTTACATAATGAATTAATTAATTTATATAATATATATTTAATTATTGGAGGAATGCCAGCATCAGTTAGTAATTTTATTTCTACTAAAGATATATTATTATATGATAAAAATATTTTGTCATTAATCATTGATTCTTATTTAAACGATATGAATAAATATTTATATGATAGTTATGAAAAATCTAAAATAGAAAATATATATAAATCAATTCCATCTCAGCTTGGAAATCAAAGTAATAAATTTCAATATTCTAAGGTTGAAAAAAATGCTCGAAGTAAAGATTATTATAATGCTTTAAATTGGTTAATATCAAGTAAAATGGTTTTAAAATGTGAAAAAGTAAATAAAATAGAAAAACCTTTAAAAGCATTTATAGAACTTGATTATTTTAAATTATATTTAAGTGATACAGGTCTTTTAGCTAATTTATTAGAAATAGATATTAATGATTTAATATTTGATAATGATTTTATGTATAAAGGGGTAATTGCTGAAAATTATGTAGGTAATGAACTTTTAAGAAATAATAAATCTTTGTATTATTGGGATTCTGGAAATAAAGCTGAAATAGATTTTTTAATTTCTACAATAGATGGTATTATTCCAATAGAAGTAAAAGCAAGTACTAATAATCAAGCTAAAAGTTTAAAGGTATTTATGGAAAAATATAAATCAAAATATGGAATTAGAATTTCTCTTAAAAACTTTGGATTTGAAAATAATATAAAGTCTGTTCCCTTATATGCAACTTTTTGTATTAAATAATGTCAATTATAAAGATGGTTATAGTTTAGACTAAAGAAATGAAATCTTTGGTCTTTTTACTATTATTCAATTCTAAATTATAAAAAAATGAAAAATGTTATTAAAGAAATTGACTTTGAAAATTAAATATTGTAATATAAGTATATAAGTTAATAGTAAGATATCCATAAAAAAAGTAGAAAGATGTGAAAAATATGTTGACAAGAAATAATCAATGTTATAAATTTAGACAGACAGACAGACAGACAGACAGACAGACAGACAGACAGACAGACAGACAGACAGGACTAATTCTATCTAAATTAAGTTATTATGATGATACCTAAAAAGTAAATAGTAATTTAAAAATAATTTATAAAATAAAAATATGGAGGAGTAGAAAAATGAATAATAAGAAAAAAATAATACTTGGAAGTATAATAGGAGTTTTGATTGGAACTTTAATTAGTGTATCCTATGCATTCTTTACATTTTCAAAAACTAGTAACAATAATAGTCAATTAGTAGTTGGAGACATATATATGAAATATACAGGTAACAACGAACTAGATTTTGAAGGAGCAATGCCATCAAGTACGTATACCGAAGGAAAGTATTTTGAATTTGAAGTATCAGGAAAAAATACAACTACAA
>ONSF01000108.1 GCA_900320425.1 uncultured Eubacteriales bacterium
CCGATAGATTTGCAGTAGGAAATGAAAAAGCCAATTTAGAATATCCAGTCGGATTATTAACAGAACCAGAGAGAGGCTTGATGAATGCAGCGTATGCTATGACTGGGCAAATTTATTGGGTCGCTTCTCCTGTCATCTTCTACAACCGCATTGCTACCGTACGCTATGTCGGTGCAACGGGTGCTACGTCCTACAGCGACACTAACTATTCTCGCGCGGCGCGTCCGGTAGTAACACTCTCCATGACAGCAGAGATCGATGAAGGAGATGGAACATACGAGAGTCCTTATGTAGTTGGTGATAAGATAGTAAGGTAAATGCGTCATTACTTCTCTCACTTGGGAATCTCGCAAAAACCGTTCCCTGAGGTGATAGAATGAAAAGTATAAAATATAAAGAAAGGTTAATAAAGTATAAAATATAAAATAAATTGTAAAATAGAAAGTCATAAATATTTTAAAGTTAAATAGTATAACTTTAGATGTTTATGACTTTTTTAGTAAAAAAGTGTTAAATAATATGATTTCATAATTGTTAGATAGAGTAATTTGTGATATAGTTATATTAGGGTGAGGCTAGTATGTTAGAAAATATTGATGTAATAGTAGAAGGAAAGAAAGTAACAGTAAAGAAAGGAATTTCATTACTTGAACTTAGTAAAATGTATGATAAAGAGTACTTACATTCTATTATTTTAGCAAGGATAGGATCTGATTATCATGAATTAACTGATCAAATCTATAAACCTTGTGAAATAGAGTTTTTTGATTTAACTAATCCGTATGCTAATCGTGTTTATTTAAATGGACTTATTTATTTAATGAATTATTGTTTTAATCTTTTATATGGAAAAAAAGGATATTTATTAACAAGATATTCAGCTGATAAAGGATTATATATGGAATCTAGTATTCCTGTAACAAGAGAAATGATTAGAGATTTAGAAACTAAGATGAATGAGGTTGTTAAGGATAATTTAAAAATTCATAAGGTAACTATTTTAAGAGAAGATGCTATTAAATATTTTAAAGAATTAAATGATGATAAAAAAGCAGGACTTTTGGAATATATTACTAATACTTATGTAAATTTATATAGAATTGGAAATACTTATAACTATATGTTTAGTTTAATGCCTACAGAAACATCTAGTTTAACTGAATTTAAATTAACTTATTTAAATGAAGAAGGATTTATTTTAAGATATCCAACAACTCATAATAATGGAGAAATACCTCCTTATAAACATCATCCTAAGTTATTTGAAGTATTTAAATATTCTAAAGATTGGTGTAAAAAAGTTAATCTTGAAACTAGTGTTGATTTAAATCAAATTATATCTGATAATATGGCTTCAGATTTAATAAAAATAAATGAAACTCTTTATAGTGCTAGACTATTACAAACAGCTTGGTCTATTTCTGAAAATAAGAAAGTTAAATTTGTTTTGATAGCAGGACCTTCATCAAGTGGAAAAACAACAACAACTAGAAAATTATCGATGTATTTTAGATGTTTTGGACTAATACCTAAAGTATTATCAATGGATGATTTCTTTGTTGAACGTGAAGACACTCCTAAAAAAGAAAATGGTGAATATGATTTTGAATGTTTAGAAGCTGTAGATTTAAAGTTATTTAATAGTTCAATGGATAAATTATTAAAAGGAGAAAAAGTTAAACTTCCGGTATTTAATTTTATAACTGGTAAAAAAGAATTTAAAAAGGAAATGAAACTTGAAAAAAATGATATTTTACTGATTGAAGGAATTCATTGTTTAAATCCTTTAATTCTTGAAAATGTTCCATCAAGTAATAAAGTTAAAATTTATTTATCAGCATTAACAGAAATAAATATTGATAAAGATAATCGTATTCCAACAACTGATAATAGATTGATTAGAAGATTAATTAGAGATTATTATACAAGAGGATATGATCCCGAGGATACTTTAAAACTTTGGGAAAATGTTCGAAGTGGAGAAGAAAAAAATATTTTTCCATACCAAGATGAAGCTGATTATACAATTAATACAGGTCTTGTATATGAATTTCCAGTTTTAAAAGTATATGCTATGCCTTTGTTATATAAAGTTAAAAAAGATAGTATGTATTATGAAGATGCTAAAAGGTTGATAAGACTTTTAGATATATTTTTACCAGTTCCAAGTGAACAGGTACCTAATGATTCTATTTTAAGAGAATTTATTGGGGGAAGTTATTTTGAATAAAGAAAGGAATGAAGAAAATGAAAGTAGCAATTAATGGATTTGGTCGTATTGGACGACTTGTATTTCGTATTATAGAGAGTGATTATCCTAATTTGGAGGTAGTTGCAATTAATGATTTAACAGAACCAGAGCAACTTGCTTATTTATTAAAATATGATACTAATCATCGTAATTATCGGGTTGATGAAATATCATCTGATGATGAATTTTTAATTGTTGGTTCTAAAAAAATTAAAATTTATAAGGAGATGGATCCTAATAATTTACCATGGAAAGAGTTAGGCGTTGATTTTGTCTTTGAATGTACTGGTCATTTTACAAGTAAAGATAAAGCAATGGCTCATATTAATGCAGGAGCTCGTCATGTTGTAGTATCGGCTCCTTGTAAAGGTGATGTAAAAACCATTGTTTATAATGTTAATCATAATATATTAGATGGAGATGAAAAGATAATTAGTGCTGCAAGTTGTACTACCAACTGTTTAGCACCAGTTTTAGACGTATTAGAAAAAAATATTGGTATAGAATATGGTTATATGACAACAGTTCATGCCTATACAAATGATCAAGTAACTCTTGATGTTGCTCATAAAAAGGGTATTGAATCTCGTAGGGGTCGTGCATGTGCTATGAATATTGTACCAACATCAACTGGTGCAGCAAGTGCAATTGGGGAAGTTATACCAAGTTTAAAAGGAAAAATGAAAGGACTAGCAATGAGAGTACCGGTTTCAACGGGATCAGTTGTTGATTTAGTTTTAAAATTAAAAAGAAAAGTTACTAAGGAAGAAATAAATGAACTTTTTTCTAAAAATCAAAATGAAACTATTCAAATTACTTATGATCCAATTGTATCAAGTGATGTAATAGGTTCATCTTATGGATCGGTAGTTGATGGACTATCAACAGATGTTTTAGAAACCGAAGATGGTGATTTAGTAAAAATTATTTCATGGTATGATAATGAAATGGGATATTCTTATCAAATGGTTAGAACAGCCAATTATTTTGCTAGTAGGGATTAATATGGATATACTTTTATACTATATTAGAGATAATTTAACAGGAACCCATTATTTTATTTATGCTTTTATCTTATTTTTCTTTATGTTTTCTATAATTGGATATTTATTTAAAGAAAAGTATGCCAAACTTGAAATAAAGTTAGATACTAGTCAAAAAAGTAAAGAACAAAAAACTTCTCAAAAAATAAGTAATAAGGAACAACCAAAACCAGTAAAAGGAATACCAGAAGGTACAATAAATAATCAAAATTCGGTAAAAGTTGCTAGTACTCCAGTAGAAAAAAGAGTAGATATAAAACCAGTTAGTAATGTAACTGAACAGTCTTCAACAGTATCTCCAGTTACAAAAACAACTCCACCAGTAGTATCTGCTGCTTCTAAACCTCAAGCTACAACAACCAATACGATTGAAAAAGTTTCTGAAACTCCTGTTACTCCAAAAATAATGCCTTCTCCATCCATTCCAATAACTCCAACTCCAACGCCAATTCCTGCAAAACCAAGTACTGATATTAAAGCTAATCCCATTTCAACAGAACCACCTAAAATTACCAATAATGAACCAATTCCAGAAATTAAATTATAATCTTAAAAGTCTTAATTCAGAGATGAAATAAGACTTTTTTCTTGTTAATTAAATTAAAAAAAATCAATTATAGAAAGTTTTTAAAATTTTTTCTTAAAATCTTTAAAAGTGTGCTATAATGTTTGTATAACGATAAAGGTGGTGTTATATGGAATTTATTCGTTTTAAAAATGTAACTAAACAATATAGAAATGGAGTAGTTGCATTATATGATTTAAATTTAAGTATTGAAAAGGGAGATTTTTGTTTTATTATAGGAGGCTCTGGATCAGGAAAGAGTACTTTAACAAAACTTTTATATAGAGAAGAAAAACCTACAAAAGGTGAAATTGTTTTAGGAGGACTTAAGGTTAATAAACTTAGAAATTCTAATGTTTATAAGTTAAGAAGAAAACTTGGAATAGTGTTTCAAGATTACAGATTACTTCCTAAAGCAACAGTTTACGAGAATGTTGCTTTTGCCTTAGAAGTTATGGGAGAAAAGAAAAAGGATATTCGTCCTAAAGTCTTAAAAGCATTAGAACTTGTTGGCCTTAAAAGTAAAGTTAGAGATTATCCTGATGATCTAGCTGGAGGACAACAACAAAGAGTTGCAATAGCAAGAGCAATTGTTAATAATCCTAAATTATTAATTTGTGATGAACCAACTGGAAACTTAGATCCTGCAATGAGTTTGGAAATTGTCGAACTTCTTGCTGAAATTAATAAGAAAGTAGGAACAACAGTTTTAATTGTTACCCATGATAGAGAAATTGTAAATCACATGAAAAAACACGTTATTGCCCTTAAAGAAGGACATTTATATAAGGATTATAAGGAGGGGGAATACGTAGATGAAGTTCTTTAGATTATTAGGAAGAAGTGTAAGAGATGCATTAAGAAGTGTAGGACGTAATTTTTCTTTATCTTTTGCTAGTATTTCCTGTATTATTGTAACTCTTTTAATTATTGCTATATCGATTGTAATATCTTATAATGTGAATAGTTTTTCAAATGAATTGAAAAAAGATTTAACAATTGTTGCGTTTGTATCTAATGAAGCAGATGAAACAGATTTAGAAAAATTAAAAACTAGTATTGAAGGAATTAGTAATGTCGAAAGTGTTAATTTTAAAGATAAAAAAACCATAAAACTCGAAATGATGGATGAAGATGACTCTTTAAAAACGGCAATGAGTGAATGGGATGAAGAATCTAATCCTTTACAAAATACATATTTAATAAAAGTAGATGATATAGAAAAAATAGGAGAGACAGCAACAGCAATTAAAAACTTAGATTATATTGATGTTGTAAAATACGGAGAAGGTATGGTAGAGCAATTAGTAACTGTTTTTAAAGCTGTTCAAAAAGTTGCAATTATTGCTGTTGTAGCTCTTGTTTTAATGACAATGTTTTTGATTGTAAATACTATTAAATTAACAATATTTTCAAGAAAAAGAGAAATATCTATTATGAGACTTGTTGGTGCAAGTAATTTTGCTATTAAACTTCCTTTTGTTGTTGAAGGAATGATACTAGGTTTTATTGGTTCTATAATTCCTGTGTTTGTTCTTATTTATGGATATTATTCTTTATATAATTATTTTGGTGGTAAATTATTTACTGATTTAATTAAATTAGTAAGACCTGAACCATTTATTTATATCTCTAGTTTAATTGTTATTGCAATAGGAATACTAGTTGGAATGATTGGATCAGGAAGAGCGGTTAGAAAATATTTAAAAGTCTAGAGTAATCTAGATTTTTTCTTTTATTCGACAAAATAGGACAATAATCAACAAATTATAATATTATTATACTCCCTCAAGGAGGTGATAATATGACTACAACAATTGAAAGACATTTTTTAAATGAAAAAATTTCTAGAAAGTTATTTAAAAATGAAAAATTTGGTAAAAGATATGCATCCATACTTATAAGTAATATTTTAAATTTAGATTATAATTATGTTTATAATAATATTTCAATTGGAACTGATGATATATCATTTAGTGCTAAAACTCTAACGAATGTAGCTGATACTATTTATAATAGTGATAAAATGATTATTGATATAGAAATAAATAGTTATAATAGTGAGCGAAAAAAAAGACAATTAGAAAGTTATATTTTTCAACTACATTTAGGTCAATTAAAAAGTCATAAAGATTATATGAATATGAAAAGAATATATCAAATTAATATTGATAATTATGATTTACTAGGAAAAAATGATTTTATTTATGAGATATATTTAATGGATAAAAAGTATTATAAAATAGTAAGTGATATAGTACAAATAATACACATAAATCTTGACTATTTAAGATATTTAGATTATACTGAAATTAAAGAAAAACCTTTGATGAAAAACTTATATGTTTTTATATGTGGTAATAATAATTTAGATAATTTAATAAAAAGTGGAGATGAACTTATGAAAGAGATAGCCAAAGAAGTAAAAGAAATATCAGGTCTTGATGATATAGATTTTTATTTAACTGATGAAGAAATATTAGAACTTGATAGACAAGATATGATAAAAGAAATGCGTATGGAAGTTGAAAAAGAAGTACGTATGAAAGTTGAAAAAGAAATGCGTATGAAAGTTGAAAAAGAAGTACGTGATGAATCTCAAAAAGAGATGGTTAAAAAATTATACAGTAATGGAGTTTCTTTCGATATAATAAGTAAAACTATTAATTTATCTATTGATGAAATAAAAAAAATTATTGAAGAATAAAGAGAATTTTTTTAAGTCTAGAGTAATCTAGATTTTTTAATTGAAAAATTAATAAATATATGGTATCTTAATAATAAAGAAAGGAGTATTTATGAAATATTGTGAACATTGTGGTGGAAAATTAGAAGGAGATAATACTTATTGTCCAAATTGTGGTGCATCAGTTACTAAAGATGATAAAGTACTTCATGAAGGGGAAGTTGTAAATAATGAAGTAAATAGTCAAACTAGCTATCAAGCAGTAAAAGATAATACAACAGTTGCATTTGTTTGTTCTTTAATTGGAGCTCTTTGTTGTACTTATGTTGCTATTCCAGGATTAATATTATCTATTCAATCTTTACAACAAATTAAAGAAGGTAAAATTAGTAGTGATAAAAAGTGGATGGCAATTGCCGGAATTGTATTATCATCAATTGGACTTATTCAAATGGTATGGAATTTTACTCATTTACAAGAAAATACAAATAGAATTCAGGATGTAATTAATCAATTTAATGAAAACGTTAATAAATAAAAATCTAAACAAAATAGTGGTAATGTTTGGTATTATAAATTTAATTTTGGTTTTAATTTTTGAATTCCCTTGTCCATGGAAGGAGAACTTCAATATAGATTGTTGTGGATGTGGTGCAACGAGAATGTTTAAATCCTTACTTAAATTAGATTTTTACCAAGCATTTCGTTTTAACCCTTTAATTTTTTCTTTATTGATAGTTAGCCTTTTTTACTTAATCTATATTGTGGTTTGTAAAATAAGAAGAAAAAATTATTATAAAATTAAAGATAGAGATTTATGGATATTATTAATTTTGGTAATTATATTTACTATTTTAAGAAATATTCCAGGTTTTGATTATTTAAAACCTACCGTTATTAATTAAAAAAAAGCAATGAAACTTTAAAGTTTAGTTTTATTGCTTTTAATATTATTTTTTCGATAAATTAATAAACATATATATAATATATTAAAATAAATTATATTTTCATTTAAATAGAAGATATTTATATATTTTAAATCAATATTAGGACTATTTAAACTTTTAAAATAATTAATAATTTCTAGAAAACTTTCTTTATCATTATATATAAAATTCTTATCATATAAGCATCTAATAAATACTAAATTAGTAATTAATAAAGCAATGATTTCAAGTATTAGATACTTTTTATTATTTATAATAGATTCATGTTTTATAAAATCTTTAATAGAATTAATTAGATATATAATAAATATAATAAGAAAAAAATTGTTGAAGAAACTTCTATAGTCAAAATTATTATTAAAAGTTATTTTTAAATATATAAATAAGCATATTAGAATAATTTTTATAACATTTAATATTTTATTCATTTATATCACCAACTTCTATTATTATATTTTCTAAGAAGATTAAATTACTCATTTTGTAATTTAAATATTTTTCTTTAATTGTAATATAATTATTATTACTAAAATAGTAATTATTATCATTATTTAATATTTTATATTTAGCAACATCAGTTATAGAATAATTATGATTAATATCATTGGCAGTTAGATTATCTGAAGTTTGACTATATAAAGCAGAGTAGGATATTAATAGTTCATTATCAGTATACTTAGATAAAATTTGGATAATATTATAGACATTATTACTATTGTATTTGAAATGTCTGGTATATTCTAACATATATAAATCAAATGTTTTATAATTAACGGTATTCTTGTTAACAATATCTTCACTTTTTAAATCATTAATTAAGTCATTTAAATAATATATAATTACTTTGTAATCGCCTTCTTGAAACTTTCCAATATTATTGTTAATTAGATTATATTTAGATTCTATAATATTTAGTTTATTATTTAAATATTCTTTATCGTGAGAATTTATAGTACGAGAATATGACTGGTTCAAATTTATTATTTGAATTATATTTAAAATGACAATAAGTGTACTAATTCCAATAATAATAAATGATAAAATTTTATTAATTAATTCTTTTCGTTTTCTTAAATGTTCACTTTCAGTAATAGATAAAGTTTCTTTAATATAGTTATCGGTTTCTATTTTAATATCATCATCAATCGATTCTCCTTTAATAAGTTCTAGTATTGATATATTAAGTGTAGTTGATAGATCTTCTAGTAAGGATACATCAGGAAAACCCAAACCTCTTTCCCATTTAGAGATAGCTTTATCAGTAATGCTAAGTTTACTTGCTAGTTCTTTTTGAGTTAAATTTAATTCTTTTCTTTTTTCTTTAATAAATAATCCTATTTTTTCATAGTTCATTATTTCACCTACCTTAATGTGATTATAAAATATGGGTTATTAAATTGCAATAAACTAATCGTAGAGTTATCTGTATTTGTAAAAAATAAAATACATTTTAAATAAATTGGCACTCTCACTTGACAAGTGCTAAAAATTGAGTATAATACTAAATGAAAGGGGATGTAATTATGTATCAAAATAATAATGAAGAAAATGTTAATGTTTTAGAAAAATACGGTCGCGATATAACACTTGATGCTAAAAATGGTAAAATAGATCCTGTTATAGGACGTGACGAAGAAATTCGTGGAATAACTCGTATTTTATCAAGAAAAACTAAGAATAATCCTGTTTTAATAGGAGAACCAGGTGTTGGAAAAACGGCAATTGTTGAGGGCCTTGCTAATCGAATTGTTGCAGGAGATGTGCCAAATAGTTTAAAAGATAAAAAGATTTGGGAGTTGGATTTAGCAAGTTTAGTTGCAGGAGCTAAGTATCGTGGTGAATTTGAAGAACGTTTAAAAAATGTTTTAAATGAAATTAAAAAGAGTGAAGGAAATATTATCATGTTTATAGATGAAATTCATATGATAGTTGGAAATGGTGCTGAGGGTGCAATGGATACTTCAAATATTTTAAAACCAATGTTAGCACGAGGAGAAATTCATGTAATTGGTGCAACTACATTGAATGAGTACCGAAAGTACATTGAAAAAGATGGAGCATTGGAACGTCGTTTTCAAAAAATTAAAGTATCAGAACCAACCGTAGAAGACACAATAACCATTCTTCGTGGTTTAAAAGAAAGATTTGAAATTCATCACGGAGTATCTATTACTGATAAAGCAATAATTGCTGCAGCAACGTTATCTAATCGATATATAACCGATAGATACTTACCTGATAAAGCCATTGATTTAGTAGATGAAGCATGTGCAACTATTCGTGTTCAAATGGATTCAGTTCCTAATGAACTTGATACAGTAACAAGAAATATTCTATCTTTAGAAATTGAAAGACAAGCTATTAAGAAAGAAAAAGATGAATTATCTAAAAATCGAATGGAACAAATTGATAAAGAATTAGTTGGTTTAAAACAACATGAAAAAGAATTAAAAGAAGCTTGGAATAATGAAAAGAAAATTAATGATGAAATAAAGAAAAAAAGACGCGAATTAGAAGATGCTAAATTTACTTTACAAACTGCTGAAAATAGATATGATTTAGAAACGGCAGCAAGATTTAGACATGGCGAAATTCCACGCCTTGAAAAAGAATTAGAAGAACTTAATAATAAAGAAAAAAATAGAATACTAAGTGATACGGTTAATGAAGAAGATATTGCTTATGTTATATCAAAGTTAACTAATATTCCATTAACTAAATTAGTTTCTAGTGAAAAAGAAAAATTATTAAGTTTATATGATAATATGAAAAAAAATGTCATGGGTCAAGATGAAGCTTTAAAACTAGTAAGTGAATGTATATTAAAAAGTCGAAGTGGAATAAAAGACCCAAATCGTCCAATCGGTTCATTTATTTTTTTAGGACCAACTGGTGTTGGTAAAACAGAAGTTGCTAAAACACTTGCGTATGAACTTTTTGATGATAAAAGTCATATGGTAAGAATTGATATGAGTGAATATATGGAAAAATTTAGTGTATCACGTCTTATTGGTTCACCTCCAGGATATGTAGGATATGAAGAGGGTGGAGAGTTAACTGAAGCAGTAAGAAGAAATCCCTACAGTATAGTATTATTTGATGAAATAGAAAAAGCTCATCCTGAAGTATTAAATTTATTATTACAAATACTTGATGATGGACGAGTAACA
>ONSF01000107.1 GCA_900320425.1 uncultured Eubacteriales bacterium
ATAAATTCCTTCTTCTGCTGTAGCATCCAAAATTTTTCCTGAATCAAAGATTAAAGCAACTTGTCCAGGTGCAACTTGAATTCTACTTTTGTTGGAAATAATTCCATTTGGTGTTGTTTTTTTAACAACTAAGGTATTAGTATCTAAGCTATCACAGGTAATATACTCTTCCCATTGATCATGAAGGGTACTATTAATTGATGTAAAAGCTGATTTAATTAAACCCATTTTATCACTCTCCTAAAAATATTATAACAAATATTTAAAAATATTCAATTATTTTTATTAATTAATTTTTAATTTTACAATTGTTTGTCCCATATTAAAGAAATCTCTTTTAAAAGCTAGAACCCTTTTATCTTTTTTTAAATATTCATATACTTTTTTTCTTAATATATCTTTTCCTATTCCATGAATAATAATTATATATTCATTCTTTAAGATTAAATTATCTTCAATAAATTCTTTTGTTAAAATAACTGCACTATCAGAATATTCACCATGTAAATCAAGACTTGGATAAATTATCATAAATCTTTCTCCAAAAGAATTGTTACCGGTCCATCATTAATCAAAGATACTTCCATATCTGCACCAAACATACCTTTTTCAACATGTATTTTGTTTGCTAATTTTTTATTAAATAAATCATATAGTATGATTGCATCTTCTCCACGTAATGCTTTAACATAACTTGGTCTATTTCCTTTTTTGGTATCTCCATATAAAGTAAACTGAGAAATTGATAAAATACTGCCTCCTACATCTAAGATATTTTTATTCATAATATGATTTTCATCATCCATAATTCTTAAATTTAAAATTTTATTTATCATATAATCAATTACATTTTCATTATCACCTTCCGTAAAAGACACCAGTAACATATATCCATACCCAATTTTACCTATTATTTTATCATTAACTTTAACACTAGATTCTTTTACTCTTTGTACAACTACTCTCATTTTATCACTCTTTCAACTTTTGTTACATATGCAAGTTTTACTAAATTAGCAATAACTTGTTCTAATTCTTTCTTTCCTTTTACAGAAAAACTAATTATATAATTATATTTTAAGTTAAATATATTTGTTATTACATTTTGAATAATCATTCCACTTGATGAAATATGTCCTATAATATCTGCTAAATGGCTGGAATTATCATTTGAATACACTCTTATTTTAGTAAGATAAAAATTTTTAGTATTTTCTTGAAATGAAACTTCAATTAATCTTTTTTCTTTATTTATATTAAGACACTCTATTCTATGAATCGTAATACCATTATTCTTAGTAATAAATCCAACTATTTGATCTCCTGGTATTGGATTACAACAAGATGCAATATTAACTTTAATAGAACTTAGTCCAGATACATCTACTTCATTATTATTTTTAGCAAAAATTTCTTTTTTTAGATTATGTTTTTCTTCTTTAGGATAAATAATTTCTACAATACTTTTAGGATTATATTTATTATTTCCAAGTAATAAATATAATTCATTTATATCCCTACATTTTAAATATTCAAATATTTTTTTTAAATTATCATCATTTAAAAATTCTTTCATTACAATATGTTTTTTTCGTAAATATTTTTCTAAAATATCTTCTCCATATTTTATAACTTCTTCTTTTCTTTCACGACCAAAGTAAGATTTAATTTTATTTTTAGTTTGATTTAGTTTGGCAATTTTTAACCAAGCAAGTTTTGGTCCTTTAGAGTTTTTACTCGTTATTATTTTAACAACATCATTATCTTCTAAAGAATAATTTAATGAAACTATTTTATTATTTACAACACATCCTACCATTTCCTCTCCAACTTTAGTATGAACTTTATAAGCAAAATCAATTGGAGTTGCTCCATTTGGAAGTTCGATAACATCTCCTTTAGGAGTAAAAACATAAATATTTCCATGCATTTTATCGTCTCTAATTTCTTCAAACATATTAGTATCTAATTTATCTTGATAATGATCAATAACCGTTTTAAAAAACTCTAATTTTTGATCTGTTGAAGATAAATTTTTAGCACTTCTATGTTCTTTATAAGACCAATGGGCAGCAAGACCATTTTCAGCAACTTCATTCATTGCAAAAGTTCTAATTTGAATTTCAAATAAAGTATTCTCAACTCCAAATACAGTCGTATGAAGAGATCTATATCCATTACTTTTAGGCATTGCAATAAAATCTTTGAAACGTTTGGGAATTGGTTTAAATTTAGAATGGATAAGTCCAAGCACTAAATAACACATGGCTTCATCCATAACCATTATTCGAAGAGCAAATAAATCATAAATATCATTAAATTTTCTTCCCTTATCTAATTTATTATAAATACTATAAATACTTTTACTACGTCCTTTTATTTCATATTTAATATTATGACTATCCAAAATATTCTTAACAGCATCCGTCATCTTTAAAATAAGTTCGTCTCTTTCTTTTTTAGTACTATTTAATTTTTCAACAATATCATAATATACATCTGGTTTTAATACTTTTAAAGATAAATCTTCAAGTTCACTTTTTAACTTATAAATTCCCAAGTGATGAGCAATAGGAGCAACAATTTCTAAACTTTCTTTGGCAAGTTTTTTTTGTTCTTCTCTTTTATATTTACTTATATTTCTCATTAAAGTAACCCGACTTGATAAATTAATCATAATAACTCGAACATCTTCTGATATTCCCACAATTATTTTTTTATAATATTCTATTAAATATTCATTTTCGGTTGAATAAATAATTTTATCAAGTTTACAAGCTCCTTTTGAAAGTTTAATAATTTCTTTATCAAATTTACTAGAAAGTTCCTTTTCACTTACTAAATGAT
>ONSF01000106.1 GCA_900320425.1 uncultured Eubacteriales bacterium
AATTTAATAGGTATTTTAAGAAGTAATTATGAATATTTTAAAGAGAATTATAAAAATCATGATGAACTTTTAGAAATCTATAAAAAACATTATGATAGTTATGATGAAGAATCTGATGAGGAAATAGAATTATATAATGATGAGGATTTTAAATAATGGAATATACTAAAGAAGAAAAAGTAATACTTGTTAATTTAATAAATGAACAAGAAAAAGCTATTCATAAACTAAAAAAAGAATTAGATAGAAATCCTAGTAATGAAGAAATAGCAGAGTATTTAAATAAACCAATTGATAAAGTAATAGAAATTCAAAATATAAAAAATGAACTTGATAAAGAATTTGAAAAATATCAATTTGAAAAAAATAAAGATTATTTTTATGATTATACATCTTCTGATATTATAAATAAAAGTAATAAAGAAGACTATGAAAGGTTAAGAAAATTAATCATAGATAATAATAAAATATTAAATGATAAAGAAAAAGAAATATTATATTTAAGATTTAATATAGATAATGATAAGAATTATACAATTAATGAAATTGCAAATATATATAATATTTCAAGAAAAGATGTTCGAAGATATTTAGTAAAAGGATTAAATATGGTTAGTAATCCAAATAAAGTTGAAAAAAGACGAGAATCTCGTAAAAAAATAAATGGGTTAATAAATGGAGTAGAATAATGAATATTCAAAATTTTAATATTTTAGATTATTTTGATTATAATGCTAAAGTTACTTTAACAATGTTTTTTATATCTCTTTTGGTGTTACTTTTAGATAAGATAACGAAAGGAAAATCAACAAGAAAGTTTTTTTCAACGGAAAGAGCATCTTTGTTAAATCCTTTAACTTATATAAGATTTTTTACTCATATTTTAGGTCATGCTGATTGGAGTCATTTATCTGGTAATTATTTAAAAATTTTACTACTTGGGCCATTAATAGAGGAAAAGTATGGTTCTATAAATTATTTAGTTATGATTTTAATAACTGCTTTAGTAGTTGGAATTGCAAATTTTATTAAAGGAAAAACTTGGCTTAAAGGAGCCAGTTGTATTTCGTTTATGCTTACTGTTTTAAGTGCTTTTGTAAACATTACAGAGAAAAAAATTCCAATTACTTTAATATTAATTATTTTATTTTATATGATAGATGAAATAAAAAGTCTTAGAAAAAAAGATCATATAGCACATGATTCGCATTTAATAGGAGGAGTATGTGGTGCTTTATTTGGATTTATTTGTATAAATGAACCATTAATAGACGTAATAAAAGAGTTTTTAAATAAATTAAATTTATAATACTAAAATTAATTATTAGAAAATAGTTTGAAATATAACTATTTTTTGTAAAATATATAGATTTTATATTGTAAATATGATATTTTTTAATTATGAAAAAGAAAAATATAATGTTATTAATTGGGTATTTAAATAATGGGGGAGCTGAAAAATCAATTGTTAAATTAGCACATGAATTAGCTATTTATCATAAAGTATATTTTGTTGTAGCCCATAAAGATAATAGTGATTATAAAACTAATTTAGAAGTAATTGAAATTCCAGAACTTAGAAAAATGAAGACAAAATTAATTGGAATTTTAAAGATAAGAAAATTAAAGAAAAAATTAAAAATTGATACTTCAATTAGTTATACAACTGTATTTAATTTTGTAAATGTAGTAAGTAAATATCATGATAAAACCATTGTTTCTATAAGAAATTATTTATCCTTAAAAGAACCTGAAAAATTATATAAATTGTTAAATATAATATCTTTAAAACTGGGTAATGTAATAGTTTGCCCATCTAAAGCAGTAAAGATAGACCAAATAAAAAACTATCATGCAAATAAAGATAAAATAATGGTTATAGAAAATTTTTGTAATCCTTTAGAAATAAGAAAATTAGCAAATGAATCTGTTTCTTTATCAAACTATATCATGACTATATCAAGACTTGAAAAACATAAGGGAATAATTGAATTAATAAAAGCCTTTAATCTAGTTATAAAGAAAAATAAGAATTTAAAATTATTAATTTTTGGAAGAGGTCCTTTAAAAGAAGAAATAATAAATTTAATAAAAAAGCTTAGTTTAGAAAATAATGTAATTTTAAAAGGATTTGATATAAATCCTTTTAAATATTTAAAAAGAAGTAAATGTTTTGTTTTAGCATCTTACTATGAAGGATTTTCAAATAGTATAATAGAAGCTATGACTTGTTCTTGTCCTGTTATTGCTGTAGATTGTCCTGGAGAAAATCGTGAAACTCTTATGGATTGTTCTTATGGGGAACTAAAAAATAAAGAATTACTTACTTATGGTATATTATTAGATAAAAGTGATGAAAGAAAACTAGCAGATGCTATTTTAAAAGTATTAGATCAATATGATTATTATAGTAATTTAAGTTATATAAGATCAAAAAAGTTTACTTTCAAAAAAAATGATGAAGTATTAATGATAAAAAATGGTATCAATTTAATAAAATGTTCTAATTGTGGGGCATCTATTAATATAAATGATGGAGAATGTAAGTATTGTCATTCTAAGATTAAATATCTTTCAGAGTGGATATTAGAATAAAAGAACCAACTTGGTTCTTTTAAAATATTCCAATTATTTCATCATCTTTAACATCAATATTAAAGTAATTAGCATTCTTTATAAGTCCTGGCATGGTCATAACATCTCCCATTAAAATGGTAATAAAATGAGAAGCATTGTTAATTTTATAACCAGTTACAGTCATAGTAAAATCTTTTGGAAAACCTAGCACTTTAGGATTATCTGTAATAGATGCTGGAGTTTTTGAAATACAAATATTATATTTTTGATATTTCATATCAAGATTTTCTAATTCTTTTTTAATATTATCTTTATAAATAATTTCTTTAGCACAATACATCATTTTACAAAATTTTTCTGTTTTTTCTATAATAGAATCATTTTTCTTATATATTTCAAAATGCTTTTTATTTTCTTTATTTGCATATTCAACAATAGTTTTAGCTAAATTAAGAGTATTTTTACTACCTTGTTTATACATATTACTAATTATCATTTTAGTATTTAACTTTTTACAAAAGTTTTCTACAAATTTAATTTCTTCCTTAGTATCATCATTAAATTTATTTAAAATAACTAATAAATTATCTGTAAATTTTTGCATGTTTTTAATATGAAATTCCAAGTTTTCTATTCCTTTTTGGAGATTTCCTTCTCCATGATATTTTAAACTTCTAACTGTAGCATTTAAAATAATTAAATCTGGATATAGATTATTATCTTTACATTTAATATCTAAAAATTTTAAAGCTCCCATATCACTTCCAAATCCAGCTTCAGTTATAACATAATCAGAGAAAGATAATCCAAGATTAGTTGCAATTATAGAATTACATCCATGAGCAATATTGGCAAAAGGTCCTCCATGAATTAATACGGGATTGTTTTCTAGAGTTTGAACTAAATTTGGTTTCATAGCATCTTTAAGAAGTGCGAGAACTGCTCCAGTTCCTCCAATATCTTTTAAATAAATATCTTTACCTTTTTTACTTTTTCCAACTAAAATATTATCAAGTCTTTCTTTTAAATCATCTAAATCTTTGGCTAACGTAAATATTGCCATGATTTCACTTGCTGCTGTAATTGTGAAACTATCTTCTCGAAGTTTGGTATTAATTATTCTTAAAGAACGATCATTTACATCTAAACATCTTGTAAAATATACTTTATCAATTTCAAGCTCATTTCCAAAATAAATATGATTATCAATAATTGCTGATATTAAATTGTTAGCACTTGTTATTGCATGAAAGTCTCCTGTAAAATGAAGATTAATTTCATTCATAGGGGCAACTTGACTACGGCCTCCTCCTGTTGCACCACCTTTGTTGCCAAATACAGGACCAAGGGATGGTTCTCTTAAAACAGCAATACTTTTATAACCATTTTTATTTAGGGCATCATTTATTCCAATTGCAAGAGTAGTTTTTCCTTCTCCATAAGGAGTTGGGTTTGTAGATGTTACAAGGATTAGTTTACCTCGTTTTTCTTTTTTAGGTTTAATAAAAGAAATTTTAGCCATATAGTTTCCATAAGGAATAATATCACGATCCTTTAAATTTATTTTTTTTGCAACTTCCTTTATAGGTTTAAGTTTTGCTTTTCGATTAATTTCATAATCTGTCATCGTTTCACCTCTTATAAAAATTATATCATGACTTCTTATATTTTAAAATTCATTTTTACATAAATAATACTTAACGTAAAAATTACCCAATTTGGTAAAAAAAAATCCATTGTGGGGTTTATAAACCAATGTTATAATCCTTAGTTGTTTGGAGGGATTATATGGAAAAAGAATTATTAAGTTTAGAAAAATGTTTGTTAAAAACTAGTGAAAATTATATTACTGAGGAATTACAAGACATTATTGTGGATTTTGAATCTCGAATGAATTTATTAAGAAAAGTTAAAAATCAACTAATATTTAATATTATAATATCTAATTATTCAAAAAAAAATTTAGATATTTTAAAAGAAGAATTTACCGATATTTTAAGAGAACAGAAAATTGTTGGTGGAGATATAATAGAATATAATAATAATTTAAATTTACAATCTATACCTAGTAATAGTTTAATTATTTTAGATGGTTTAGATGAGTTTAAAGAAAAAAATTATAATTATCAAAGTAAAATGAAAAATCTCTACAATAAAAATATTCATTTTCTATTCTGTACAACTAATTATCATGATAAAGAAAAAATAGAAGAAGAATTGGGATCTACTCATAATCTCTATTTTGAAGGAAAGAAAGTAGAAAAGGTGTCTATATTAAAAGAAATAAAAGAACTTTATAAAAACATTGCTGTATCTCTTAAGATTGATGATATTTTTTTAGAAAAAGTGATTGATTCTTATTTAAAAGATAATCCACATGAAAATATTCTTTTGGCAACTAAAATTGTAGATTCAAGTTTAGAACAAATGATTATACTTAACAAAGAAGAGATAACAGAAGAATGTTTTTCAATTAATAATGAAGATAAGAAATATATTGTAGAACTTAATAAAATGGTAGGACTTTTGAATGTTAAAAAAGATATTCAAGACTTAACTAATTTTTTAGAGTTTAGAAAGAAGTTAAAAGACTTTGATAAAATGTATTTAAATTTATTTTTTATGGGAAATGCTGGAACTGGTAAAACTACGGTTGCTAGAATATATACCCATATTTTATATGAACTAGGATTTATAAAAGAAGATAAAATTGTAGAAATTGTTCCTAATGATTTAATGGGAAATTATGTTGGTCAAACCAAAGATACCACAAGAGAAATATTAGATAAAGCCAAAAATGGTGTTTTATTTATCGACGAAGCTTATCTTATTAATCAGTCAACCTATTTAGATGGATTCTCTTCCTATATGAAAGAAGCTGTGGTTGAACTTTTAAAATACTTAGAGGATCCAAATAATGTTGTAATATTCTCTGGATATGCAAATGAAATGAAACAGATATATGAAGTAAATCCTGGAATTAAATCGAGAATTTATAAAGAAATTTATTTTGATGATTATACCAATCAAGAATTATATTCTATTTTGGAAAATAATTTAGAAAAAATTGGAATGAAAATTGAATTAGATGCTAAACAGGAAATTTTAAATATTTTTGAAAAAGAAAGACAAAAAGTAAATTTTGGAAATGCAAGATTTATAGAAAAATATATGCAAATGATTTTAATTAATCATGCTAACAGAAAATTAAAAAAAGAAACTTTTAAAATTGGAAAAAAAGACATATTAATTTCTAATTATCAAGAATTAAATGGTTTCTTTAAGGAGAGTATATGAAAATAGAAGAAATATTAAATCAAAATCGAATTATCTTTTTATCAAGTGATGTGAATGAAGAAAGTTCTAAAGAAATTATTTTAAAATTATTATATTTAGATTCAATAAGTCATGAAGATATTTATTTTTATATAAATTCAAATGGAGGAGATGTAACTTTAGGTCTTGCCATTGTTGATTGTATGAATTATATAAGAAGTCATGTTATTACTATTTGTATTGGAAAATCTTATAGTATGGGGGCAATTTTACTTTTAAATGGATATAAAAGATATGCACTTCCAAATTCTGAGATATTAATTCATGAACCATCTACTAGTTTATCAGGACGTGCCAGTGAAATTAATAATGATTCTAAAAGACTACAAAAAATGAGAATAAAACTTGCAAATATTATTAGTAAAAAAACAAATAAAAGTTTAAAAAAAGTATTAAAAGATATGGAAATAGACTATTTCTTAGATAGTCGTGAAGCTTTAGAATATGGTCTTATTGATAAAATAATTAATAATTTCCCAAATTGATTGAAAATTAAATGTGAATATGATAAAATATCGAATCAAGGAGTGATGATACTATGAAAATTAGAGATGCTTTTAAAGAAGTTCGAATGGGAATAAATTTAAAAAGCTCTAAATTACAAGGAGAAGGGGATGAAATACTTTGTTATACATTTCGAAAAAATGCTTTAGACTATGGCCTACTACTCGATGATAAATTAATTGAAATGAATTTGTATGGTGAGATTGAACCAAAATATTTTATGCAAGGAAGAGATATTATTATATCTGTAAAGAAACCTTATAAAGTAGTAACTTATCCATATAACACAAATTTGAAAATAATTATTCCAAGTAATTTTATTATTCTTCGAGATATTAATATGGATAAATATAGTTTTATTTTTGTTATGAATTATTTAAATTATATTGCAATGGATAAATATTTTAAAGATAAAACAAGTGATTTAACAATTGAAGAAATTAATGATATTGAACTTCCTGATATTCCTAAAGTAAGACAAATGAAAATATCTGGTCTTATGAATAATATTAATAAACGTGGACAACTATATTCTAAATTAATAAAAAATGATAAAGAAATTATTCTTTATGCTTTAAATAAGATTGTAGGTGATAATAATGTATAATAAATTACAAGAAATATATTTTTTAAATTTTAAAGATGAACATCATACAGGCCCTTATTATATAAATAGATTAAAACAAGAGTTTTCAATTTTTTATTTATTTACTCTTTATATCAAATATTTATGTGATAAGAAAAAATATTCTTATTTTAAAATCTTAAAAGATAAAGATGATAGTATTTTATGTGAATTTGAAAAGTTTCATAATAAAAAATTTAATGAATATTATCATAGAGGTTACTTTGACGCTCTTTTATCTCTTATAAAATATGAAGATTTAAATACATTATTAGATGAATTTATTAATATAAATTATGATTCTAATTTAGAAATATTTAATTATTTAAAAGGAAAAAAAATTATTTATTTAAGATTATATGGTTTTATATCAAGAAATTATTTTGATGATTATTTTAAAAAAGATAATATTGATTATTTAACATCTGTTGAACTTGAAAATAGTAGTTTTTATCCATACTATATTTTACTTGATAAAATGCGTAATATAAAAAAAGAATATTTAAATACCATAGAAAAGCATAAATATGATTATTTATTTATTAATGATACTACCCCAAATTATCGTTTTCATAATTATTCAGATAGTATGTTTACATATATTAAAAATGTATGTGAAGAAAAAAATAAAGTTATTTTAAAAACTAGTTATGAAAATGCTAATAAAATTAAAAATAGGAATTTAATTCAAAACTATTTATCTAATATTATCATTAATAATGATAAAGATAAATGTATTTATTTAGTTTTTGAAGATAAAGATTGTAAAGCATCTATTGTACTTGAAGATGACTTAAAAAAAATTGCTACTTACTTAGAAGAAGGAATACCTAATCATAAAAGTGTTTTACAAGTTAAAAAAGAAGATATTATTTTAAATAAATATCGAATTGGATATAATGTTTATAAAAAAGATCAAACGATAATAAAAAAAATTAATGATATTGTCGATGAAAATAAAAAAATTATGGATGATTTAGATAATATTAATAATAAAATAAGAGAAGAAATGGATAAGTTAAATGATTTAATATAAAAATAAAACTAAAAACTAGTTTTATTTTTTTAAGATATGAGTTAAGATTTTGGCATTTTCTTCTTCTAAGTCGAGATCTTCTTTTTTTATTTCAGGAAATAATTCATAAAGTGATGAGTTCATTAAATTTTCAATTTTCTTTTTTAATTTTAAAGTTTCTTGAAAATGATTATATGAATTGTCATAAATTCCTTTTCTATTAGATATATCTAATAGTCTTTTTTCAATGGTTGTAAATCCAGTTTCTAAACAAAATAAATCACAAAGTTGAATAATATTATCATAAATATCTGAAAATGTACTACGAAGAAATGTATAAATATAATTGTAGCTAATTGGATCTTTTGGACCTCCTCCTGCGGTTATATTGATATCATTTTCAATGAAGGAATGTGTTAAACATATTTTGGCTTCTTTTTTATAACCAAGATCTTTTAAATATTTATATCCTTCAATTGGATGATTGTTGTGATTAATTCTTCTTCCTATATCATGAATATATCCAAGTGATGTTGCATATTCTGAATCAATACCCAGGTGTTCGCTAATTCTTTTAGCAGCAATTCCTACATAAATGCTATGTAAAATCCATTTGTTTTCGGGTTTTAAAAAATCTTTTTTATCTTTTATATCCTGACATAATAAACGAAGGGCTATTTCTTCAGTCATTTTTAAATCTTCCATAATTTCCTCCGAATTTGTATTTTAACATAAGAAAAGAAGAATTACTAGTCGTAATTCTTCACCTTAGTTATTATTTTTAAGCAATTTTTGTTTTTTCTTTTAGTTTGTCATAATAGATTGCTTCAGCAACTTCCATATATGGTGTTAACCAAATTAGTAAAAGTCCTAAAGTAAATGGAACTAATAATCCCCATCCAATGAAACTTAAACAGAATACAAAGTAATCCATTTTATATCCTTTCATCATACGACGGCTTTCTTTCATAGCATCAGTTGCACCTAAGTTAGTATCAACTACTAAATAAGTAACCATTGAATAAGCAAAAGCTAAAATGATTCCAGGAATAACAAATAACATTGATGCTAGGAAGACTAAAATTCCAACTAAAATTTCTGAAAGAATAATGTTTAACCATTTTTCTTTCATGCAATCTAGGATATCTTTAAATTCACATTTACCTTCTCTTGCGAAATTAAGAACATATTTTTTATATGCAATCATGGCAATTCCACAAATAATACCAATTAATAAAATAATAAGTGCATTACCAACAGGCATTTGAGGAGTACTAGCAGTTGCATTTAAATTAGTATAGTCAACTGTTGCACCTTTTGGTGTAAAGATTGATGATAATAAACCTTCTACTAAACTAATTGCAAGCATTGGCCAAAGTAATTTCCAAAGATTTCCTTTGATTTTAGACTTAGCTAATTCCTTAATTTCCTTTCTATCCATTTTAAAAAAACTCCTTTCCGATATATAGATACATATCTAATTAATATTATACATTATTTTACAAAAAATTCAAGTAGTATATAAATGTGACAAAAATATCTTGACGAAATGGCATATGTATGATATATCGAGTATGCATAAGATAATTTATTTGTATATTTTATACTAATGGATTTAAAAACGGTTAAACCAGTCATAAATTGTGACTTAAAAAGTAATTAGGGTAGCTCATTTTTATAAACTTATTCTTTGAATAATGGACTTTCATACAGTATAAAAAATAGATGTTGAAATTTTTCTTTACTAAAAATAATGTCAAGAATAAAATATTGTTTTTATAAATATTTAAAAAACAATTGCTTCTTTTTTTATTTTTAGGTATACTTTAATTAAGTGAGGTTATGATGAAAATAAGTATTAAAAATTATTCGAATGTTTTAGTTTTAATTAGTTCTATTTTCTTTTTGATTCTTGGAGCAATTATGTACACAAAACCTGATGCGGTTGTTATTTTTACAACTTATATAATAGGAGGCATGTTTATTTTAATTGGAATATTTAAATGTGTGAAGAATTATTTGGATGTTAAAAAAGATAACAATACATCATCAACAGAAATGGTTGTTGGAATTGTTCTTACTGTAATCGGAATCATATGTATATTTCTAGCTGGTGTAATTGAAGCATTAGTAAGACTTGTAATTGGTGGATGGATTATTTTTAGAGGAATCAATCGTTTAATTAATTCTTTTTATTACGATAAGAAAACAAGTAAATTTTATGTATCTTTCGTTTTATCTTTAATTTTAATTGGAGGAGGACTTTATACTATTTTAGAAGCTAATTTAGCATTTAAAGCTATGGGAATTGTCTTAATGATCTATGCCATTTTAGAAATAATTAGTTATATTTTTAATGGAAGAGAAGTTACAGTAGTAAGTGTAAATAAAAATAATGATTCTACAAAGATTATGGATGCTGAATTAATTGAAACCAAAGAAACCAAAAAGAAAAAAGGTTCTAAGAAATAATTTAGAATCTTTTTTAATTTAAAAATTTATTAATAAAATCAACTACTACTTGATTAGCAAGATAAAGATTTAAAATATAAAATATTAAAGATAATATACTAAATAGTTTTAGATTATTAATTTTAATTTCATTTATAATTTTTTTAATTAGTAAAATAAATAAGATTAATTCTAAAAATAAGAATAATATTACTTGAAGTCTTAATATAGTAAATGTATAAGCATTTATATAAAGAATCATTCTATAATATGAATTAAATATTAAAAGACAAGAAAATCCTATTAATATAAGTAATAAGGCTTTAATAAATTTATAATTTTTTAAATTTGTTTTATATATAATAAATGTAATAATTATAAAATTAATACTAGTAATAAATAACAATTGGAAAAATCCTTCTCTTGCATATTCAGCATATGTATATTTAATTGGTAAGTGTAAGAAATTAGTCGTAAGTTTTGATATTTCAGTAATTAGAAATAAGCAAAATACTAAATTAAGAAAAATTAAAATTGTTGAAACAATAGTACTTGGAATATTTATTGGCTTTACATCTTCTTTAACTTCTTTCCTTTTTAACATATAATTTATAAACATACTAAATGATAATATAAAACTTATTACTAGAATAAATATATTTTTTATAATAAATTCTATATCAATTTTATTAAATATATTATCTATTGTATGATTGATAAAGTATTCAAAATAAGAATCAGCACTTGCTAAAAGCGATATCATTAAACTACAAATTGGAATTGCTATTAAAACACCAACTAATATATATATTAATTTATTATTTTTCGTTTTACTTTTAATAATATTTTCTAGTTTATTTAAATTAGTAAATAGTTTATTTGGAATATCTTCTACAAATAAAATAAATAATTTTTTACTAATATTTTTATTTAAAAGTGATAATAGAAAATAGGTAATTGTAACTGGTAGAATAATAATATTTAAAAATTTATTACTATCATCTACTTTAAATAAAAAGGAATTTAAAATAATTAAACCAATAGGTATAAGTAAAATATAACTGTTTTTATTTATTTTTAATTTACTATGTTTTAAGTTAAATAAATAATTTATTAAAACTATAATAATTGGAATAATAAAACCTCTTAAATAAAAGTCTATATTTAAATTGAAAATAATTGTAATAAATAGTGTGGTAATCAAAGTTGATATAGTTAAAAAATTTAAATCATATTTTTGGTATTGTTCTTCTAAATCTTTAAAATTCATGTTTTTCCTCCTCATACTCTAAAATATCTTTAGGTTTACATTCTAATACTTTACAGATTGTATCTAGTGTTGAAAATCTTATAGCTCTTGCTTTATTGGTTTTTAAAATAGAAAGGTTAGTTGTTGTGATTCCGGTTTGCTTACTAAGTTCATTTAAACTAATTTTTCTTTTAGCCATCATGACATCTAAATTTACTACTATCATATGATATAATCAAGCTCCTTTTTGTGATTATTTGCTTCTTTAAATATTTCGCTTAAAGTATAAAAGCAAAGACTTACTATAAAAGTTATAACACATAAAGCAATTGATATTATTGTTGGTATAAAAAATATCTTAATAAAAATAATGATAGATAAACTAATAAATGATAATGATATTAATTTTAAATATTTTTCTGTATAAATAGTAAAAGGACTTTCTTTATAAATATGTTTAAATAATAAAATAAGTAGATAAATAATATTTAGACTAATAAAGTAACATGTATATAAAGCAATTTGATAAATAATAGTTTGTTCTTTAAATACTTTTAAGTTTTCTGTTCCAATTATATTATATATTGTTGGAATAAATGGAATTAAGACTATTCCTACAATAAAAATAATATTTAATAAGTAATAGATTATCTTTGATAAATTATTTTTCACAATTTCACCTCACGACAATATAATAACACATAATTTTCGTTTGTCAATATAAATTTGTCGATTATCGATAATTTAGCTTATAAATAACATCTTCTTTATTATAGTATTTTATTACTTATTATAAAAATTAGTATGTATTAAATGAAATAATAATTCTTCTAGAGGTAATTACTATTTTACTATTGGTTCTATTTCATATTTCTTTTATAAAAAAAATGTAAATAATTTAAAACTTTATCTATATCTAAAAATATAATTTTTATATAGTTCCTCATTTCTATTTTCTTATTGTAATAAATATTTCTTAAAAATTCTATAAAAATTTCACCAAAAAAACATATTTTTTTTGACTTTTTGTGATATACTTATTCAGGTAGGAGATAAAGATATGAAAAAGGAATTTAAAACCCTAAATGAACAAATAGAAATATTTAAATCGAAAGGGTTAATGATAGATAATCCTGAATATACTAAAAATGTTCTATTTCGAGAAAATTATTTCTTTATAAATGGTTATAGACATCTTTTTATGAAAAGTAATGTTGATAGACGTTATATTGAAGGAACTACTTTTGAAGAAATCTATAGTTTATTTTTATTCGATAGAACATTTCGAAATATATTGTTTAAAAATATTTTAATTGTAGAAAATAATATTAAATCAATTATTAGTTATCAATTATCTTTAAAATATGGATATCGTGAAAAAGAATATCTAGTTCCTAAAAATTTTACAACAAATAAAGATAAAACTAGACAAGTTACAGATATTTTAAAAAAGATGAAAAGGCAAATAAATTTAAATGCTTCACAGCATTCAGCAACAAGTCATTATGTAAATAACTATGGTTATATTCCTCTTTGGGTTTTAGTCAAAGTGTTATCTTTTGGAATTGTTGGAGAATTATACTCGATTCTAAAAAAAGAAGATCAAATGGCTATTTCTGATATTTATAATTTAGATATTGATACACTTTCAAATTATTTGACAATTCTTTCAAATTATCGTAATCTATGTGCACATGAAGATATTGTTTTTTCAAACAAGACTCAAAGAAAAATAAATGATAATAATTATCATAAACTTCTTCATATACCAATTATGGATGATGAATATATCTATGGAAAAGATGATTTGTTTGCTTTGGTTATTGTTTTAAAACAAATGTTATCAGATGATGAATTTTCTAATTTTATAGAAGAAATAAAGCATAACTTAGATAATTTAGAAATGAATCTACATACAATTAAAGTAGATAAAGTACTAGATGCTATGGGATTTCCAAAGAATTATTATGAAATAAAAAAAATGTGAGAGGTGATTTAAATGAAAGGAAAGGATAAAATTAGTTTTGTAATGTATTTATTTTTAGCATTTATATTGGGAGGACTTTTAATGTATTATATTGCACTTAATACGAGTACATTAGAAGGAATAGTAGGGGCAACCGGAACAAATATTTCAGGAAGTACTTGTCGATCATGCAGCGGTACGGTTATTGTAAATGATGGATCGCTATCTGCAAGTGTTGAAAAAGTATATGATGCTGTTTTTATGATAAGAAACTATAAAAATGATCAAATTCAATCAACTGGTTCAGGATTTGTCTATAAAACAGATGATAAATATGGGTATGTTTTAACAAATCATCATGTAATTGCTGAGGCAACGAAAGTTACATTAATTAGAAGTGATGATCAAGAAATTGAAGGTACAGTTTTAGGAAGTGATGAATATCTTGATTTAGCTGTTGTTCGTATTAATAAATCTGATGTTATTGATATAGCAGTTATTTCAACTAGTGAAGAATCTAAAATTGGAGATACGGTATTTACAATTGGTTCTCCACTTGGATATGAGTATCGTGGAACAGTAACTGATGGAATTTTATCAGGAAAAGAAAGAATGGTAACTGTTAGTATTTCAGGAAATACAAGCGACTATGTAATGAAAGTTTTACAAACAAATGCGGCTGTTAATCCAGGAAACTCTGGTGGACCTCTTCTTAATGCTAAAGGAGAAGTAATTGGAATTATTTCTTTAAAACTTGTTCAAACGGAAGTTGAAAATATGGGATTTGCTATTCCAATTGAATATGCTATGAGTCATATTGAAAATCTTGAACAAGGAAAAGCTATTGTTCGTCCAATGCTTGGAATTAGTATGGTAAATGTAACGGATACATATGCTTTATATAGAAGTGGAATAATGCTTGATAAAAGTATTACAGAGGGAGTTGCTGTTGTTGAAATATCAAAAGACTCTGGTGCTTCTAAATCAGATTTACAAAAAGGCGACGTAATTGTTAAAATAAACGATGAAAAAATCGAAAATGTTGCATATCTTCGCTATGAATTATATAAATATAGTGCAGGAGATACTATTACTGTTACTTATAATCGAAATGGAAAAGAAGCTAAAACTAAAATAAAGTTAACAGAATTTAAAGAAAATTAAAAAGAGTGCTTATTAAAGCATTCTTTTTGGTATTAACAAGATTTGTCCAATCACGATATCGTTTGTCTCTTGATTGTTAATTCTTTTTATATCATCTGCTTTTATGTTAAATTTGTTTGCAATGCTTTCTATGGTATCATTTGTTCTTACAACATAAGTTTGATAGTTGCTGGTATTCGGAATAATTAACTCTTGTCCTATTTGAATTATATTATCATTTAGGTTATTAATATTCATTAAATTATTAACATCAATATCATATCTTTTAGCAATATTATATAATGTATCTTTTGGCTTTACAACATAAGTTAAATTGTCATTATTATTTTTTATGGGAATTAAAATTTGATCACCTATTTTAAGCATTGTTGTAGCTTTTTCATTAAAATTAACAAGATCTTGTAAAGTAATATTATATTTTTTTGCTATGTCATATAAATTATCGCCTTTTTTTATAGTATAAATGATATAATCATTAGGCTTTTTTTGTTCAATAATTGCAATTGGTATTTTTAAAATATCTCCTGGTAGTAAAATATTCGATTCTAGATTATTTAAGGCTTTTAAAGTCCCGATTGTGGTTTTAAATTTTTTAGCTAAACTATATAAATTATCTTTTTTTTCTACAATATAAGTATTCTCGTTCATACTCACCTCATATGATTATATGCAAATAAAAAAAAAGAATGTCTGTAAGCATTCCTAATTCGTTGAACCAAATCCTCCTTCTCCACGAGTGGTTTCATCAAGCATATCACTTTCCGTAAAATCTACTTTAAGATATGGAGTAATAATAATTTGGGCAATTCTTTCATTTGGACTTATCGTTTGAACAATATTAGATTGATTGTATAGTACGACTTTTACTTCTCCTCGATAATCTGCATCAATTACCCCAACTTTATTAGCTGGTGCAAGACCACGTTTTGTTCCTAATGAACTTCTTGCATAAATTAGTCCAACATATCCTTTAGGAATTGCCATCGCAAGTCCTGTAGGAATTATTACTGATTCTTTAGGATTAACAGTAATATCATTTTCTAGTAAGGCATATAAATCGGCTCCTGCTGAGTCTTCAGTTCCATAGGTTGGTAAAATAGCCTTTTTATTCAATTTTTTTATTTTTAATGTTTCCATATTTCACTCCTTTAATTCATTATAACAAATTATTTTATAATTAATAGTTGCAAATGCAACAATTGAAGTTGTATAATGAAACAAAAGGAGAACTAATGAAAACAATTTTTGATAATTTAGAAGAAAAAGAAATTGAAAAAATAACCAAAAGATTAGAATTTGAAAAATTAAAATTAAAAAAAGGAGAAAAAGTTAACTGGAGAGATTCTTTTTTTAATCACTTGGTAATTCTTATTAAGGGTAATATAGAAATAATTAAATATGATTATAATGGTAATAGAACTATTATAGATACTTTAGAAAAAAACGATCTATTTGGTAATATCTTTGAAAATTATGAATCAGATATTATCCTTTTTCCGATAGAGGAATCTGAAATATTATTTATAGATATAGAATTACTTTTTAAAAAAAATAAAAATATTGTTTTGGCAAACAATATTATAGAATTATTAAGAAATAAAATGTCTAAAATAAATATAAAATTGGAAATTTTATCTAAAAGAAGTATTCGAGATAAATTAATTTCATATTTTAAAAGCGAACAGATGAAAATCAATAAAAAATCTATTTTTCTGAAAATTACCTATACTGATCTTGCTGATTATCTATCGGTTGATAGAAGTGCTATGATGAGAGAATTAAAAAAAATGAAAGAAGAAAAAATTATTAAAGTAATTGATAAAAAAATTACAGTCCTTATCTAAAAAAAATTCAAAAATTAAAATGAATATTCCTTTTCTTTGATTGGTTCTTTACCACATAAATAATTCATAGATATATTAAAAGTTTTTGATAATTTATACATATTAGAAGTTGATATTTCAACTAATCCTTTTTCATATCTTGTAATACAAGCTTGAGTTACATTTAAAACAATTGCTAGTTCTTTTTGAGACAAGTGATTTTTTATTCTTAATTCCTTAATTCTTTTTCCAACAATTTTTTTGTCAAAACCTTTAATTTTATTGTTTTCTTTTTTATAAGTTAATCCTAGTACGTAATCAATGCTGTAACCAAAATAATCAGCAAAATCACTTACATGATTTAAGGGAATAATATTAATGCCTAGTTCCCATACTGAATAAGTAGATCTTCTTACTTTGAGAATTTCAGACATTTTCTTTTGACTTAGGTCATGATCTTCCCGTATGTCCTTTAGTCTTTCAAAATTAATCATATTTACTACCACCAAGTTCATTTTCACATCTCGGATGATAATTTTAAGTTTAATGCTATTTTAGATTATATTTTTCTCTTTTTGTGCTATAATACAAATTAAAAGAAGGGGGATTTTATGAAAAATAGTAATGTTTGGCTTAATGAAGAACTATTACTTTTAGATTCATATTACTTAGAATTAAACTTTAATAAAAGAAAACTTGCATTACTGGAAAAACATAGACCTTTTTTCTTTCAAAAAAGAAAAAAAATTATATACCAAAAAGAAATCAATTCAATTAATAAACAAATAAAAAAATATGAAAATTTGATTGAAAAAGTGTGTAATAGAAAATTAAGAAAATAAATTGGTAATAGTATAGCATAATAATTTTTAAAATTAGGAATATATTCCAATATATGCGATATTTACATAAAATAAATAGAATGGTATAATAAATTTAGAGAAAGATGAAGATGGAGAGTAGTAATACTTTACATTTAAGAGGTGTGAAAATGAATTTATCAAAATCAAGATACTGTGAGGCAATTCAATGTAATAAGATGTTATGGCTAGATATTAATTATCCCAATCTAAAAATGAATGTTGATAATTCTTCAACACTTGATACTGGAACAGAAGTAGGTATACTAGCTAAAGATTTATTTGGACAACATGTTGACATAGAATTTGACAAAAATTTACAAAGTATGGTTGACAAAACCAAAGAAGTTTTAGAAAGAGAAAAAAAAGTTATAGTTACTGAAGCATCATTTTTATATAAAAATAATTTTTGTAGTGTAGATATTTTAATTAAGAATAATGATAAGTATGAAATATATGAAGTAAAAAGTTCTACGGAAGTTAAAGATATTTATATAGATGATATAAGTTATCAAACTTATGTTTTAAAGCAACTTGGACTTAATGTTGTAAAAAGCTCTTTGGTATATTTAAATCATTTTTATGAAAGACATGGAGAACTTAATTTAAAAAAATTATTTGTAATTGAAGATGTTACTAATAAGGTTTTAGAAAAACAAGATGAAGTAGAAGATAAGATTAAAGAAATAAATTCTTATATGAAAAAAACAGAGGTTAATGATGATATAGGACTTCAATGTGTTAAACCATATGATTGTCCATTTTTTGAGTATTGTACAAGAAATTTAGAAAAACCTAATTTATTTACCATAAAAGGAATGAGATATAATAAAAAAATTTCTTTTTATAAAAATGGAATTTATACTTATAAAGATTTGTTGAAAGAAGATATTGATGAAAAATCAAGAGAACAAATAGAATTTGAACTTTATGATAAAAAAGATAAAATAAATAAAGATAAAATTCGTGAATTTTTGAAAACTTTATCGTATCCTTTATATTTTTTAGATTTTGAAACATTTCAACAATCTATTCCTATGTATGATAATATAAGAACAAATGAAAAAATTCCTTTTCAATATTCTCTTCATTATATAGAGACTGAATTTGGAAAATTAAAACATAAAGAATTTTTAGCAGAAACAGGGGTTGACCCTAGAAGAAGTCTTGCTGAAAGATTAGTTGAGGATATTCCATTAAATGTATGTACATTAGCTTATAATATGGGATTTGAAAAAAGTGTTATTAAAAATCTTGCAACATTATATCCTGATTTAGAGCATCACTTAATGAATATTCATGATAATATAAAAGATTTAATGATACCATTTCTAAATCGTGATTATTATTCTAAAGAAATGTATGGTTCTTATTCAATAAAATATGTTTCACCAGCTTTATTTCCAGATGATCAGAGCCTAAATTATCATAATTTAGAAGATGTTCATAATGGTGGAGAAGCTATGGATACTTTTAAAAATTTAGAAAAATTATCTAAAGAGGAACAAGAAAAATTAAGACAGAGTTTACTTAAATATTGTGAACTTGATACCTATTCAATGGTTAAAATATATGAAAAATTAAAAAAAATATAATTTTTTAACTTAAATAGACAAAAGTATGTTATAATTACTTATGTCTTCCTTGTGTGGCGGAACTGGTAGACGCGCACGACTCAAAATCGTGTATCTCTGATGTGTGGGTTCGACTCCCACCACAAGGACCAATATTTATTTTTTATTAAATACAATCAACTTTAATAGAGTTGATTTTTTGCTATATTTATTAAGATTTTACATATAATATTAATATAAACCAAAAAAAAAATATTCCAGTGCAGTGGAATAACTTTACAAAAATATATTTTTGTAGTATACTTTTTATGGAGGCAAAAATTATGTATAAAAGAGAAAAATATTTATCAAAAATACGTGGATTTTATCATACAGAGTCATTAATTAAGATTATATATGGTATGAGAAGAAGCGGAAAATCTGTAATTTTAACTCAAATAATTGACGAATTAAAAGAAGAAGGAATAAGTAATGAAAATATAATATATATAAATTTTGAATCATTAAAATTTGATTTTATAAAAAATGCAAAAGATTTATTTAATTATGTAGAATCATTAAAAATAAATAATAATAAATATTATATCTTTTTTGATGAAATTCAAAAAGTTGAAGATTTTGAAAAAGGAATTAATTCGTTAAGAATAACAAATAATTATAGCATATTCATAACTGGTTCCAATAGTAGAATGACATTACTAGAATTATCAACAGATTTATCAGGTCGATATGTTAGTTTTAGAGTTAATCCTTTATCATTTAAAGAAATAGTAGAAATGAATAACATTAAAAAAATTAATTATGAAAAAACTTTATTAGATTATTTTAAATGGGGTGGGCTTCCTCAAAGATTTTCTTTTAATGAAATATATGATATAGAAAATTACCTTTCTAGTGTTTATGATTCAATTATTTTAAAAGATATTGTTGAAAGACTTGGTATAAAAGATATTGCATCTTTTAATAAAGTTTTACAGTATATTCTTGATACTGAATCTAGAGAATTTTCAAGAGATAATGTAATAGAATTTTTAAAAAAAGAATAT
>ONSF01000105.1 GCA_900320425.1 uncultured Eubacteriales bacterium
ATCTCCATGATCTAGTACTACATCATAATAAATATCTTTTTCTGTATAGGTATTCTTTCCTTCTATTGTAAACTCAAAATAACCATTGGGGTCATAATTTGTTCTTGGCATAGCATTTTCTAAAGATATTCCTTTTGTTTCTTTATACCTCATGTATATGTCTCCTGCAATAAGCTCTGATTTTACACTAGTTTTTGAAAATGTAAAAATTGCATATGTAACACCTAATGTTACTATTAATACTAAAGTTACTATTCCTAGTATTATTAATTCTTTTTTCTTATTATTCATCTTATACTCCTCCTTATTTTTATTTTATAAATAAATCTTATCTTATTTTCTTTACTTTTTCAAGAATTTTTTATTATTATCAATAATACTCTTTAAATTAATCTATTCCTAATTCTTTCTTTATACTTAAAACAATAGCATCAACATATCTTTCTTTTTCATTTTTTAATATTTCTAAATTACTGTTACTATTCATATATCCCATTTCAACTAAATAACTTTCACATCCATGATTAGAATTAACATAAGGATTTCCTTCTTTTTTAGGATTTCTAGAGTCAACATATGCACCAGTTATAATTCCACCAGTTTCTCTTATAATATAGTAGTAAGTAGAATCAGTTGTTGCCTTTTCATAAGGTGTGTAACCATCTTTCTTGGCATCATTTTCTATGCTCTCTAAATCATTTTTAGTAAGTGTTCGAAGATAAACTCCGTCTTCTAATCTATTTGATTTATTTGGAGAATAATTACTACTTGTATTTTCTACAATATTATAAGCAATACTCTTAGCAAAATTAGTATTAGAATGATTAGCAACATAAATTTCTACTCCACCATTTTTTACTCCTTTAGCTGAATTCATATGAATCGATAACATAAGTTTTGCTTTAGTAAGATATGGAATACTAACTCGTCCATACTTTCCATAATTTGGAATTGATACATCTTTATCTCTAGTAATTTTTACCTTTAATCCAAGACTTTCTAATTTTTCTTTTAAAAGAAGACTATAACTAAGAGTAAAATTACTTTCATGATACTCACCACTTACAGCTCCAACATCCATTCCTCCATGACCTGGATCAATTACAATATCATATATTTCTTTTGGAAGTGATTGTTTTTTTGATGATAATGACAAGTATTCTATGTCTTCAAATTTAGAAAAACTTATCGTTATTTGATAATTTTCTTTATTTTTAGTAATTGTATAGTATTCTAAATCTTTATAATTACTGTTATTTTGCAATGTATAATAGGTATCATTATTTTTTATAAAGAAAACGCCAGTTCTTGCTTTAATTTCTTCTAAATTAATCCCTTCATTAATAAGATTATTGGTTTTAAATAAAGTTTTATTATCATTTTTTTCTAAGTTCAAAGGATATTCTCGACTTATATCTTTTTCTCTTAAAACAAGTGATAAAGAATCAAAACTTCCATCTATCTCTCCCTCTAAATTGAAAAATCTTCCATAGATACTATATGAATTTATTTTAGCAATTCCATTTATTTCATCTTTATATTCAAATACTGATTCTTCTTTTTTTCCTTCACTTACTTGAAACCATTTACAACCAGTAAGTAACAATAAAATCATAACAATAATAAACTTTTTCATAATTCTCCTTAATAATTATTTGTTTACTATATAATTTAAAATTTCCATAAACTTTTCATCAGGTTTAATTTCAAATTCTAACACTTTATTTGTTCTTGGATGAGGAAATTTTATTTTATAGGAATGAAGAAGTTGACCATATTCTTTATATTCAGAAATAATTTTTCCATATAAAGGATCATTTACTATAGGATGATTAATATATTTCATATGAACTCTTATTTGATGGGTTCTACCAGTTTCTAGTTTACATTCAATTAATGTGTAATTATTAAATCTTTCAAGTACTTTAAAATGAGTAATTGCTCTTTTACTATTAAGACTTGTAACCGTCATTTTTTCACGATTTTTTTCATCTCTTCCAATTGGTGCATCAATTGTTCCAGCTTCACTTGGAAAATTTCCTTCAACAAGTGCTAAATAATATCTTTCAACGACTTTATCTTTAATCATATTAGATAGTTTTTCATGTGTATAATCATTTTTAGCAACTAACATTAAACCACTGGTATCTTTATCTAATCTATGAACAATACCTGGTCTAAAAGAATTATTTGATAATTCATATTTATATAATAAGGCATTAACAAGTGTATCTTCATAATTTCCTGGAGCAGGATGAACTACCATTCCTGATTTTTTATTAATAACTAATAAATCTTCGTCTTCATATAGAACATCAACCGGAATATCACTAGGAATTAAATGTTCTAAAGGATTAGTTGGAGTTTCTAAAATTTTAATTTTATCGTCAATTTCAATTTTATAATTACTTGAAATAATATTTCCATTTACTAATACTTTTCCATCTTTAATTAATTTTTGAATTTTACTCCTTGAAATATCCATAACACTCGATAAATACTTATCAATTCGTATATCTTTTTCTAAAGATTCTATTTCCATGTTCTCCTCCTTCTAAAAGAATAAGTACAACACCTATAAATATAAATATATCTGCTAAATTAAAAATAGGTGCATCATATATAAAAATTTGAAAATCTAAATAATCAATTACTCCATTATATATTATTCTATCAACTAAATTTCCAAAAATTCCTCCTATTAAAAAGGAATAATAAATCATCTTATATTTAGTTAATTTTTCTTCTTTAATAGAATAAATTAAAAAAAACAAAAAAATACTAGCAAGAAGAATTAAAAAAATTTGTTTTCCCTTTAAAATACTAAAAGCTGCTCCATCATTTATTACGTAAGTAATTGAAAAAAAATTTGGAATAACTGTAATACTTTCTAAAATATTCATCGTATTCTTTATCAATAGTTTTATTAAAAAATCTCCTAAAAATAAAATACTTCCATATATATATATTTTCTTTTTCATATAATCACATATCTATTTTACAAAAAATATCTAAAATTGTCTAGAAAAAAAAGAACTAACATAGTCCTTAAAATAATCATTTCTTAATTGTTTTTTGTTGTTGATAACTTAAAAAATCTATATATTCCATAACCTTAATTTTATTTTCTTCGGATAAATTTATAAACTTAGTTTTTAAATAGGAATAATCATCCCCTAAATCATCATAAAAATCATCTATATCAAGATTTAAAATTTTGCATATTTTTATAGCTACATCCATTCTCAAAGGATGTTTTTCATTTAACCATCTTTCTACAGTAGAATTAGAAACTCCGAGTAAACTTGCAAGTTTTCTTTGAGACATAATCTTATTTCTACCAACTCCAATAACTTTATTTAAATAGATAATTAACTTCTCATTTAATTGCAATAAATCATTTCTTTGATCTTCGTTTATCATATTTCCCCCTTCAATTAATCATGGTTATTATAGCCATATTTTTTTTTAATGTCAAATATTTTTTATAATAAAAATCAACTATGAATAGTTGATCTAATTAAACTACATAGCACTAGTGCAACGATATTTCATTCTGGTGCCTTAAGTAGTCAGATACCGAACCACTTATAGTTATGACTTTCTACTTCAATTCATTAACATAATATCATGTTTTTTCTATTTTATTAACATATTTTTAACATTTTATTAACATTTTTTATAAAAAAAATTATACAAAAAAAGTGAAAAATTTCACTTTTGCAGACTGTTGACAAATAAATTTGTTAATAGTCTTTTTATTTTTTAAAAAGTATTATATAATATAAATGTAAGGTTGCTTATATAATC
>ONSF01000103.1 GCA_900320425.1 uncultured Eubacteriales bacterium
ATAGACTTTAACTACGTTTGGTGGAGTGGTAAGATGTGGAGAATAACAGCGATTTATCCTGATGGAGCAATGAAAATGATAACTGATAACATGATAACATTAATTGCTTTTAATGCAAAACGTCAAGTTAATTATTATACCAAAGCTGATGAAACAAATGGTATAGTAGAATCTAAATCCTATATGTTTCAGTGGTTAAATGAAGATTTTTTAGATACTTTATATAATAATGGAACCGATGTAATAGATACAACAAAATATTGGAATGCAACTATGCCTTCAAACACAACAATTTCAACTAAACCAGCTGAAACGGAAGCAACCATGATTCCAACAACCACGTCACCTGTTGGACTTTTGAATAGTTATGAATATTATAAAAGTTATCAAAATACAAGTTTTAGTAATGGTTATTTAAATATAGGATATTGTTGGTGGTTGTTAAATCATTATGATACATTAGAGAAAGTTTGGCGCGTTAAGCTAGACGGCGAAGGTAGTGGTTATTATACGACTAATGCGCATGGCTCTCGCCCTTCAATTTATCTAAAATCTGGAATATCCTTACTTGGAAGTGGCACTAAAGAGAATCCTTATCATTTTCCATATGATTATGATGCTGCTAATACGAATGATGAAATAAATACAAGACATAGTGGAGAATATGTAAAATTGAAAAATAATGATACTGAACAATTATTTAGGATTGTTGACATTGAAAATAATAAAACCAAAATTGTTGCCATGGACTATGCTGATAATAAAGCAAAAAGAAAATTTGCAACTAGTGAAGATAGTGCTGACACCTTATGGGGAAGTGGAACGACAACTGATACTAACACGTGGTATACATATTTAAATAATACCTATTATCCTAATTTAGTTGAAACTTACGGTGAATTATTTGATTCTAACTTATATTATTTAGGAACAAGTTCTTGGAATTATAAATTAAGTGTATGTGCAAATACAACCAGTGGAAATACAAGAGTTTGTGATAAAACAAGTCAAACAGGAACATTTGATATAGGACTACTCCGATATGGAGAAATGTTTGCAACTCAGCTTGAATATGACGATTCTTCAGCAATTGATATGTGGCTAATAAATAGGATTAGGACGTCGGGTTTGTGGGTCGTGCTTCGAAGTGGTTTTTATACAGAAAGAGGTCCGACTGACGCGTCTGGTGCCCGTCCAACAGTACATCTAAAACCCACTGTTAAGATACTTTCTGGAACAGGTACAGAACTTGATCCATACGTAGTTGGACTATAAAATATAAAAGAATGTATTCGAATATGCATTCTTTTTTTTAATATTAATTTACATATTTTTATTTAAATGATAAAATTAAATAGGAGATGGTTATATGTTAAAAAACTTGAAAGTAGTATTTATGGGGACTCCTGACTTTAGTGTTCCTGTTTTAGAAAAATTAATTGAAAATTGTTTGGTTTTACTAGTTGTTACACAACCAGATAAAGAAGTTGGAAGAAAAAAAGAATTAAAATTTTCTCCTATTAAAGAGGTTGCTATAAGAAATAATATAGAAGTTTTTCAACCTGAAAATATTAAGAAAGATTATCAAAAAATATTGGATTTAAATCCAGATATTATTATTACCTGTGCCTATGGACAATTTATTCCAAAAGAAATTCTTGATTATCCAAAATTTGGTTGTATAAATGTTCATGCATCTCTTCTTCCAAGTCTTCGAGGAGGAGCACCAATTCATCATGCTATAATTGATGGATACAAAGAAACTGGAGTTACTATAATGTATATGGATATAGGAATGGATTCTGGTGATATTATAAGTTGGAAAAAAACAGAAATAACAGACTCTGATACTTTAGAAAGTTTACATGATAGATTAAGTCTTTTAGGAAGCGAATTACTTATTAAAACTTTACCTAGTATAATAGATGGAACTTGTAAAAGAATAAAACAAGATGATACGCTTGTTACATTTGGTATGAATATTAAAAGAGAAGAAGAGTTAATTAATTTTAATAAAAAGAAAAGAGATATTTATAATCAAGTTAGAGGATTAAATCCATATCCTGGCAGTTACTTTATATTAGATGGTAAAACTATTAAAGTATATAAAATAGAAACTATAGAAAGTAATAAATATTTAAATAGAGCAAATGGAGAAATAGTAGAACTTTCTAAAGATGGAATATATTTAAAAGTAAAAGATGGATTAATAAAACTTTTAGAAATTCAATTTGAAGGAAAAAAGAGAATGATGGTTCGAGATTTTTTAAATGGAAATAAAGAAGAATTAATTGGAAAAATTGGAAATCAAGGAGTAGGAAATGAAGAAAAAGAAAAATAATGAAATAAATATTAAAACGATTTGGAAATTTTTTCGATCTGAAAAAGGAAAGAGATATTCTTTTATAGTCTTTTATTTTTTCTTTTTTATCTTTTTATTTATCTTTTTATCACTGGATTTTACTCCTGTTAAAAGTACTAAAAAGAAAGATATAGAAGTAGTTAAAGAAGAAATTCAAGAATCTAGTCTTCCTTTTGTAACAAGTCAATTAGAAAATAAAAATTATGATTTTTTATATACAATTAATTGCCAAGATAAAGAAATTTATAAAGGAAAAAGAAGAGAAAATATGATTACTTTAGAAAAAGATGAAGAACAATATTCTTATAAAGTTCAAAATGGAAAGTTAGTTGGAACTTCTAAAGAAATACCTTATTCGATATTCTTAGATATTTTTTCAGTGAAACAAATGATTAAAAATAGTAAATTAGTATCAGAAACTAAGTTAACCGAGAATCTTAATTATTTATATAATTATGAAATTAAGAATAAAGAATTAGATGAATTTTTATTACAAGGAAACATTACTGATAATAAAAATGAAATTATTATAAAAACAAATAGTAAAAAAGAAATCGAAAGTATTCATGTAGATTTAGTAAATTATATAGAAGATGGTAAGTTATGCAATGTAGAATTGAAGGTTGAGGAAGTGTATGAATAAGATTATATTAATAGATGGGAATAATTTATTATTTAGAAGCTATTATGCAACTGCTTATAGTGGAAGTATAATGAAAAATTCAAAAGGTTTTCCAACAAATGCTTTATATGCACTTATTAATATGTTAAATAAAATTATTCAAGAAGAACATCCGACACATGTTTTAGTAGCTTTTGATAAAGGAAAGACTTTTAGACATGAAAAATACAAGGATTATAAAGCTGGAAGAAGTGAAACTCCAATAGAGTTAAAAGAACAGTTTCCTGTTGCAAAACAAATAGTAGAAGCTATGGGAATGAAGTATTTAGAAATTGATAATTATGAAGCTGATGATATTATAGGAACATTAGCAAATTATATTGATAAAGATTTAGAATCGATTGGATTAATTGTTAGTAGTGATAAAGATTTAATTCAGTTAATAAGTGATAAAGTTGAAATGAAAGTCTTAAAAAGTGGAAATGATTATATTTTAATGGATAAAGAGAAATTTACTGAAGTATATGGACTTGATAATCCAGCTTTAATGATTGATTTAAAAAGTTTGATGGGAGATCCTAGTGATAATATTCCTGGTGTTAAAGGAATTGGAGAAAAGACTGCAATTTCATTACTACAAAAATATAATACATTAGATGGAGTATACGAAAATATTGAAAAAATTAGTCCTGGTGTTCAAAAGAAATTAATTGAAAATAAAGATAATGCTTATATGAGTTATGAACTTGCAACTATTTATAAAGAAGTACCTATTGATATTAATTTAGAAAATATTGAATATAAAGGAATTAAGTTAAAAGAATATCAAGAGTTATTAAATGAACTTGAATTTTATTCTATCTTAAAAAAAATAGATAATTCATTAGTTTCAGAAGAAGAAGTTAAATTTTTAGAAATTAGTAATTTAGATGAACTTAAATTAGGAGATAGTTATGGTATTTATTTAGAAACTCTAGGATATAATTATCATATTGATTTACCTTTAGGAATTAGTCTTTATGATGGAAATAATCTTTATTATGTACCTTTTGAATTATTAAAGGGAAGTAGTATATTTTTGGATAATAAAAAGAAATATACTTATGATTTAAAAAAACTTTTATATGTTTTTAAAAAGTATGATATTAAGATAGATAATAATATAGATGATTTAATGCTTGTTGCTTATCTTTTGAATAAAAATATTAAAAATGATATAGCAAGTATTGCTAATACTTATGGATATAATATTAGATTTTATGACAAAATATACGGAAGTGAAATTACTGTTAAAATGCCTCTTGATGATAGTTATAAAAAGGATGTTTCTCTAAAAGCTAAGTTTATATTTGAAAAATTTAAAGAATTATATCAAGAACTTGATAAAGAAGAGATGATGAAATTATATACTGATATTGAGCTTCCTTTAAGTTTTGTACTTATGAAAATGGAATGGAATGGTATTTCGGTTGATAGAAATTATTTATTAGAATTTGGAAAAGAATTAGATAAAAAGTTATTAGAACTTGAAAAGAAAATCTATGAACTAGCTGGTATAGAATTTAATATTTTATCACCTAAACAATTAAGTGATGTATTGTTTGTTAAACTTTCTATTCCATATCCTAAGAAAACAAAAGGGTCTTATTCTACTAGTAAAGATATTCTTGATAAATTAAAAAATCGATATGAAATAATAAACTATATTTTAGATTATAGAATGGTGTCTAAAATGAAATCTAATTATGTAATCGGTTTAATTAATGAAATTTTAGATGATGAAAAGATTCATACAATTTATAATCAAACTTTAACTAGAACGGGAAGATTATCGTCCGAAAGACCAAATCTTCAAAATATTCCAATTCGAGAAGAGCTAGGAAAACTAATTCGCAAAGCTTTTGTTCCAAAAGATGGAAATAAGATTGCATCTTTTGATTATTCTCAAATAGAACTTAGAGTATTTGCTCATATGGCAAATGCAACTGATATGATAAATGCTTTTAAAAGTGGAATTGATATTCATACTAAAACAGCAAGTCAAATATTTCATGTAGAAATAGGTGATGTTACAAAAGAAATGAGAAGAAAAGCCAAAGCCGTTAACTTTGGAATTATATATGGTATTTCTACTTTTGGGTTATCAGAAGACTTAAATATTAATATAGATGAAGCTAAAGAATTTATTGATTCTTATTTAAAAACCTTTCCTGGAATTAAAAATTATATGAATTCTTTAATTCATAATGCTTATCAAGATGGCTATGTGAAAACTTTAATGAATAGAAAAAGAGTTATTGATGAAATAAAAAATAAAAATTATATTATTAGACAAAGTGGAGAAAGGATGGCACTTAATACACCAATTCAAGGAACAGCAGCAGATATTTTAAAGAAAGCAATGGTTGAAATAGATAGAGAAATAACAAGATTAAATCTTAAAAGTAAAATGCTATTGCAAGTTCACGATGAATTAATCTTTGAATTAGATAAGAATGAAGAAGAAACTGTAGTAAAATTAGTTAAAAATATTATGGAAAATACTTATAAATTGAAGGTTCCTCTTGAAGTAGATGCTGAAATAGGATATAATTGGTATGATGCTAAATAGAAAGGAATTAAAAATATGGATAATAATAAAAGATTAGAAACAATTTTAAAAATAAGAGAAATTAGAAATAAAATTGCAAATTTAGATGTTTCTTTAGAAGAAAAAGAAGTATTAAAAAGAAGTTTAAATTTATATGAAGATAATTTAGATTATGATATCGCAAGAGAAAATAATAACATTATAGAGTTTCAAGAGCAGGGAATAGAAAGTAATCAAAATCAAGTTTTAGTTCCTCTTGAAGAAAATACTAGTAGGTATAAAGAATATGCTACATTAAAAAAATTAGATTTAGGGGATATAATAGACTTAGTTATCTCTAAGATATCTAAAATAGATGTTTTAGATGAAAAAGAAAAAGAATTAATTCTAATTTCTTTAAAAAATTATTGTATTTATTTAAATGAACTTGAGATTAAAAGAAAACATTATGAAGAAGATTATGGAGATGAATATAAAGAGGTTTTAAAATAGAATAAAATTTGGAAGTTATAACTTATTGGTTGTAACTTTTTTAATTTTTTGATAAAAAAAATTTATTTTAAAATTTATATAAATTGATTATTTTCATTATGAATATCTATATTTTACATATATTAAATTATTTTTTTTATAAATTAATTATTTTTTTAAACTTATTAAGTTAAATTTTTGAAATTTAGTATTATTTTTTTAATTTGTCAAGGTCTTGAAATAAATATTTTCATGTGATATGCTCATGTTGTTTTTATGAAATTTAGTTATAAAAATATCGAATTGACATAAACTTAGAAGTGGTATAAAATCTTCATAGGTTATAAAAAAATTAGAAAGAAGGAATGTTATGTTAGAAATTAAAAATATTAGTAAAATATATGAAACGGAAGGACTACGTCAAGTAGCACTTGATTCGGTTAGTATAAATTTTCCAAAGTGTGAATTTGCAAGTATCTTAGGACCATCTGGTTCTGGGAAAACGACACTTTTAAATATTATAGGTGGACTTGATCATTATGATACAGGTGATTTAATAATAAATGAGGTTAGTACTAAAAAATATAGTGCAAGAGATTGGGATAGTTACAGAAATCATCGAATTGGCTTTGTTTTTCAAAGTTATAATTTGATTGGACATCAAAGTATATTAAGAAATGTAGAACTTGCTTTAACTTTATCAGGAGTTCCTAAAAAAGAAAGAATAAAAAGAGCCAAAGATGCTTTAATTTCCGTTGGACTTCGTGATCATATGAAAAAAAGACCTAATCAGCTATCAGGTGGTCAAATGCAAAGAGTTGCTATAGCCAGAGCATTAGTTAATAATCCTGATATTTTACTTGCAGATGAACCAACTGGAGCACTCGATTCTGAAACTAGCAAACAGATTATGGAACTACTAAAAAAAGTATCAGAAGAAAAACTAGTTATTATGGTAACTCATAATCCAGAACTTGCTCTTCTATACTCAAATCGAATTATTAAACTTAAAGACGGAAAAATTATAGATGACTCAAATCCTTATTCTGGAGATGAGAATACTAGAAATGATATAGAAAAAGAAAAAGATAAAACAAAGAAAACATCAATGAATTTAAAAACTGCTTTATCTTTATCTTTAAATAATTTATTAACTAAGAAAGGAAGAACATTTTTAACAGCTTTTGCTGGTTCAATTGGAATTATCGGAATTGCTTTAATTTTATCTCTTTCAAATGGAGTCCAAAATTATATAGATAAAACTGAAAAAGAAACTCTAGCAAGTTATCCTTTAGAAATTGAGTCAAATGCAATGGATTTAACAAGTATAATGACAAATAGAACTGATGAAGTTTTTCAAAAAGTAAAATGTGAGGAGTCTTCAATTTGTACAACTGATGATATAACTGGAAGTGTTGAAATAAAATATGAAAATGCTTTAGTTAAAAATAATTTAAAAGATTTTAAAAAGGCATTAGATAGTAATTATAAAAATATAAATAAACAAGTAACTGATATAGGTTATTCATATAATTTGGATATTCAAATATATAGTAATAATTATGTTAAAGTAAATCCTAGTACTTTTAAAATTGTAGAAAGAGACACTAGTGTTGAAAATCAATTTACAATTACTAAAAATAGTAAAAGTGTTTTTTCGGAGTTAATTGATAATAAAAAATTACTAGATGGACAATATGATGTTTTAGCTGGACGTATGCCAGAAAAATATAATGAACTTGTACTAGTTGTTGATGAAAATAATAGTATTCCAATAACTGTGATGTATACTCTTGATATTGAAAATAGAGAAGAAGTAAAAGAAATTGTTGATAAGTCTTTAAAAGGAGAAAAAGTTAGTTTAGAAAGTATTAATTATAAATATGAAGATATTGTTGGAAAAACTTTTAAGCTTATATTAAATACTGATTATTATAAGAAAGAAAATGGTGTTTGGAAAGATTTAAGTAACGACGAAAATTATTTAAAAAAGATAATTAATAATGGAGAAGCCTTAAGTATAGTTGGAGTTCTTAAAATTAGTAAAGATGCTGTTGAAGCAGAGAGTGGATTTGTTGGATATACTCATGATTTGATGGAACATGTAATTGATAAAATAAAAGATACAGAAATTGCCAAAGAACAAATTAATAATAATAGTGAAGATGTTGTTACAAAGATTCCATTTAATGATATTTATACAAAAGATTTAGCTCTTGAAAAACTAGGAGTATTTGATATTGATAATCCAAGTACTATATTAATTTATCCAAAAGACTACGATTCTAAAGAAAAAATTATTGATATTATTTCAGATTATAATAAAGAACATGATGAAAAGGATAAGATAACATATACTGATTATGTTGGGACGCTTATGTCTGGAATTACGACAATTATTAATGTTATAACTTATGTATTAATAGCATTTGTTGCCATTAGTTTAGTAGTGTCAAGTATAATGATTTCAATTATAACATATATAAGTGTTTTAGAAAGAACAAAAGAAATTGGAATTTTAAGAGCAATTGGTGCTAGTAAAAAAGATGTTCGAAGAGTCTTTAATGCTGAAACAATTATTGAAGGATTTACATCAGGAGTATTAGGAATTGTTGTAACTATTCTTTTATGTTTTCCAATTAATAAGATTGTAGAATCTATTACTAATGTAACAGGAATTGCAAAATTACCAATACTTGGAGGAATTATATTAATTATAATTAGCGTATTCTTAACTCTTATTGCAGGATTAGTTCCAGCAAGTGTTGCAAGTAAAAAGGATCCTGTTGAATCTCTTAGAACAGAATAATAATAAAAAAGTAGATTTTAATCTATTTTTGTTCTGATAAAATAATATTGTTGAGGATAGATATGAAAAAACCAATTATTAAATATACCAATTTAGATACTTTTGAAAATTGTTATATAAACCAGAATTTTATAGAAAAAGAAATAAAAGAAAATGCTAAGAAAACATTAGAACTTACAGATATAGAATTTAATAGTTGTATTTTGAAAAATATTAATTTTTCAAATATTAAATTAAAAAGAGTTGATATCATCGATTGTATCTTTAAAAATTGTGATTTATCTAATCAAGTTTTTGATTTTAAATTATTAGATAGAGTAGTATTTGAAAGTTGTAAGTTAATAGGAACAAGCTTTATAAATTCTAGTTTAAAAGATATAGAAATTTTTGCTTCTAATTTAGAATATAGTAATTTTTCAGGTACAAGGATTACTGATTTAAAAGCAGCAGATAGTAATTTTTCAAGTTCTACTTTTAATGAATGTGAATTTAAAAAAGTATCATTTAATGATAATAATTTTACTAAAGTAGAAATTTTAAATACTAAATTAAAAGGAATTGATTTTTCAACTTGTAATATAGAAGGAATTATGATTGATAAAGATTCAATGGTTGGAATGATTATTAGTCCAATTGACTCCAAAGAATTTGTTAGAATGTTAGGAGTTATAGTAAAAGATTAATAAAAGAAGTGAGGATTAAATATGAAATTAATAAAAGCAATATTCGGAGTAATTCAATTTTTTGTCTATTTGGTTGGACTTTTTGGAGTATTTTTGTATGGAATTTATGATGTATGGTATTTTACTATTATATTTCTAGGAATTCTAGTATTTATATCCTTTAGATTTAAAAATTTAATTGTTTCTTTACTAAGTTTAGGAATAATAATTAGTAATTATATTAGCTATTCATTTTTTAAAAGTGCACCTATAGTTGATGGAGGATTTCAAGGGCTTGATTTGAATGTAAATCATACTATAATGTCTGGATGGTTTGTATTGTTAACTTTAATTTTAATAATCATTTTAATTTTTAAAATAAAACAAATAAGTGATAAAGGAAAAGAGGTAGAGGTAAAATGAAAACAGTTGTTATTACGGGAAGTGCCAGAGGATTTGGTTATTCGATGCTTGAAGAGTTTTTAAAAAATAATTTTAATGTCGTGGTATCAGATATTAATGAAGAAGAATTAGAAAAAGCAAATGAAAAACTTAAAAAAATAAATTCACAAGGAGAGGTATTAGCAATTAAAGTTGATATTACTAGGGAAGAAGAAATAAATAATTTAATAAATAAATCTTTAGATAAGTTTCAAAAAATAGATATTTGGATAAATAATGCTGGTGTTAATCAGCCAAATGCTCCTATATATGAAGTAGAAAGTAAGGTAATAGATAAACTAATTGATATTGATTTAAAAGGAACTATTCTTTGCTCTAAAGCTATTTTTAAAGTAATGATGGAAAATGGAGGAGGAGCTATTTATAATGTAGAAGGACATGGAAGTAATAATGCTCATATTACGGGATTATCTATCTATGGAACTTCTAAAAGAGCAGTTACTTATTTTACAGAATCTCTTGCTCACGAAAGTGAAGAATTAAATGCTAAGGTATTAGTTGGAAAAATTACACCAGGAATTATGATCACAAATTTTATCCATACATCTCTTGGCGATGGAGAAAAAATAGAATTAGATGAAAAGACTAAAAAAATATATAATATTTTAGGAGATTATCCTTCGACCATTGCAAAATTTATGGTAGAAAAAATTATTACTAACAAAAAGAATAATTCTAAGTTTGTTTGGCTTTCTAATATGAGAGCATTTACAAAATTTTTAACATATTCTTTTCGAAAAACAGATTACTTTAAATAAAGTTAAAAAGCGTTTTAAAATATAAAATTTAATAAGTAAAATAAAGTTAAATTACTTGAATTGGTTTTTCTAATTTATTAAAATAATAATGCTTAGAAAAGGAGACTTGAAATGAACAGTAATATTTTAACTTATAAGGATGATTTTTTGTTCTTAGGTAATTTTATTATGCCAGACGGGAAAATTGTATCTTTAAATATAGATCATGAAGACTTTGCCAAAAGATATTGTATGGGAGATGGATATGAGTTACTATTAAAAGCTAAAAATAAAGAAATAGAAGGAGTAGATTATCAAGAACTTTTAAATATATTTGCTAATACTTATCAAAGAAGTATTTATTATGAAGAATATATTACAAGTCATTTAGATGATTTGAGTTTAAAACTTTATTTATTATGGAATAAGCTTTACCCCACTGATTCAGCAACTTTTCTAGTAAGGGTTTTAGGATGGGATAAAGTAGAACCTAATTTAAAAACTATTATTACATCAAGTTCTATTCCTCATATTAGATTTTATAATTATTTTTTAATGGATTGGGAATTAATAAAATTTCCTAAACTAATAGCTGATTTTGAAAATGAAAAATTTATTCAAGAAAATAGTAATGAATTTTCTCTTTATAATCATAAAGATATTTCTTATGAAGAGGATATTGAATTAATTAAAAGAAATACTAGTAAAAAATTAAGACTGAGATATTTTAAGGAATAATAAAAAGAAAAATACTAGTTTAAATCTATTTACAAAATTTATAAATATTGTTAAAGTTAATATGGAGGTAAAATTATGTTTAATTTGAAAGATAAAATAGCAGTTATAACAGGAGCAAGTTCTGGGCTTGGAGCCTGTATGGCAAAAGCTTTTGCAAGGCAAGGAGCTAATTTAGTTCTTCTTGCAAGAAGAATTGAAAGACTTGAAGAAAGTAAAAAGGAATTGGAAAAATTAGGAGTAAAAGTACTTGCAATTAAATGTGATGTAACAAGTAGCAATCAAATTAATGAAGCAGCAAGAAGGACAGAAGAAGAATTTGGAAGAGTTGATATTTTAGTTAATTGTGCAGGAGCAAGTAAAGATAAAGGAGTTCTTGAAATGGATGACTCGGAATGGGACTTTACCATTGCTACTGATTTAACAAGCGTCTTTAAAATGACGAGAGCATTTGCAAATATTATGAAGAAAAATAATTATGGAAGAATCATTAATATTGCATCTATATATGGAATGGTAGGAAATACGGAAATACCAACAATTGCCTATCATTCAAGTAAAGGTGGAGTTATTAACTTTACAAGAGCAGCAGCAGCAGAACTTGCACCATTTGGAATAACTGTTAATGCAATTTGTCCAGGATACTTTTATACAGAATTAACAACCGCAGTTTTGGATACTGAAACTTTTCAAGAATTTGCCAAAACTCATGTACCTATGAAACGCTACGGAAAAGAAGGAGAATTAAATGCTGGAGCAATATTTTTAGCAAGTGATGAAGCAAGTTATGTAACCGGAGTAATTCTTCCAATTGATGGAGGATATACAGCTGTATAAATTATTTAACATTAATTATCAAAAATAATTAGTGTTTTTCTTTAAATGAATAATAATACAATAGAAAGGAGTAGCTATGAATGAAATAAAATGTCCTAAATGTGGAACAACATTTAAAATAGATGAGACAGATTACAATTCCATTGTAAAACAAATAAGAGATAAAGAATTCGATATAGAAATTAAAAGACAAGAAGATATTTTCAAAAAAGAATTAACTACTAAAGTAGAACTTGCAGAAACTAAGATAGAAAAAGAATTGAATGAAAAAATAAAAGAAAAATCATTTGAAATAGAAACTTTAAAAAAAGAACTTGAAACCAAAGAAAAAATTGTTAAAGGTGAAGTAGAAAAAATTTATCAAGAAAGATTAAATGAGAAAACTTTAGAAATTAATAAATTAGAAGGACAAATAAAACTTCAAGAAAAAGAAAATTCTTTGTTATTAAAAGAAGAAGTTAGTAAAAAAGAAAAAGAAATTGATTATTTAAATAATAAATTAGAAGAAAGTAAAAATACGTATCTTTTACAAGAAAAAAATTTAAAAGATAGTTATGAAGAAAAATTAAAAGATAAAGAAGAACAAATATCTTATTATAAAGATTTTAAAGCAAGACAATCTACCAAAATGATAGGAGAATCTTTAGAACAACATTGTAATGTTGAGTTTAATAAATTAAGACCTCTTTTTAAAAATGCTTACTTTGAAAAAGATAATGATATAAAAACAGGTTCTAAAGGAGATTTTATTTTTAGAGATTTTGATGATGATAATATTGAAATAGTTTCGATTATGTTTGAAATGAAAAATGAAGCTGACACAACAAGTACCAAACATAAAAATGAAGATTTCTTTAAAGAATTAGATAAAGATAGAAGAGAGAAGGGGTGTGAATATGCGGTTTTAGTATCTCTTCTTGAGATTGATAATGAATATTATAATTCGGGAATTGTTGATGTTAGTTATAAATATCCTAAGATGTATGTAATAAGACCTCAGTTTTTTATTCCTTTAATTACTCTAATTAGAAGTTTAGCAATGAATTCTTTAGAATACAAAAAAGAACTTGAAAGTGTTCGTAATGAAAATATTGATATTAGTCATTTTGAAGATAATATGAATGCTTTTAAAGAAGGATTTGCTAGAAATTATAAGTTAGCAAGTGATAAATTTAAAAAAGCAATTGAAGAAATAGATAAAACGATTGATCATTTACAAAAAACCAAAGATGCCTTGCTATCTTCAGAAAATAATTTAAGACTTGCTAACAATAAAGCCGAGGATTTAACTATAAAAAAATTGACAAATAATAATGAAACAATGAAAAAGATGTTTCAAGATTTAAAAGACAAAGATATAGAAAAAAAGTAGGAAAGATTCAAAATATTTTTAAAGAAGGATGAATTTTAAAATAAGTTCTTGATAATATTTAAAATTAATGATAGAATAAATTTGTTATATATTTCTAGTATTTATATATGACATTCTTTTTTCTTTCTTGGCCTGTTGGTGAAGTGGTTAACACATAGCCCTCTCAAGGCTACATTCATGGGTTCAAACCCCATACAGGTCACCAAATAAAAAAGTTCTTAAATATTATGAGTTGCTAACTGTTAAGTTGGTAATTCTTTTTTTTATATATAAGAGACGATTATATTTTTTATAAAAAGATAATAAAAAATACTTGAAAAAGTAAAGAAAATAAGATAAACTTTATTTATAAAATAAAAATAGTAGAAAGATGTGAAAAATATGTTGACAAGAAATAAT
>ONSF01000099.1 GCA_900320425.1 uncultured Eubacteriales bacterium
GAAATAAATAATCAAAAAAATAGTTTAGACTACCATAGAAATTTAAATTATTTAGATATTGTTTTAGAATTAGAAAATAATTTCTATCAAAAATTAAATCCTAAACTTATTTCATTTTATCTTCATTTTTTAGATCCTAACCGAATTTTAAAAAATTTATCAGATTATCATTTAATTATAAATGATTTAAATCAAATTTATCCTAAAAAACGAATTTATAATCGTCTTTTAGAAATTCAAAATAATTATTTAAAAGAAAAATATGATGATATAAATTATAAAGAAATAAGTTTATTACAAAGAACATTAAAAGAAGATATTAATAAATTATTTTTGTATTATGAAGAAAAAGAATTTAATAATAATTCTAATTTTAAAGATACCTTTACTATGACTAAATACATTCTTTCTTATTTAAATAAAGATATAGAAAACTCTTTAAAAGAAAATTTTAATGATTTTAATAATCTTATTCTTCTTTCTAAATCTACAAGTGACTTGTTAGAGATTGATGATGATAGATATCAAAATTATATAGTTAAATTTTTTATTATTTATATTAGACAAGAAATGCTTGAATATCTAAATAGTAATCCCATTTTTTTAGATGAAAAAATAAAATATCTACATCAAGAACTGTTACTAAAATCATTTTTAAAAATTGGAATTGAAAATAGTTATATAAAAACAAAAATATATGATAAAATATTATCAAGAATGTTTGATAATAGAATGATTCAAGATATTCAAAATGATAATAATATTATTACAATTCGTTCAGAAAGGTTGATTTTAAATGGAAATAGTAAAAGATTTTGATGATTATGAAATAATAGATGCTAGTTTAGGACAAAAATATGAAAGATGGGGAAATATTTATTTGTTAAGACCAGATCCTTTAATTATTTGGGAAAACAAAGATTTTAAAATAGATAAACTTGATGCAACTTATATAAGAAGTAATAAAGGTGGAGGTTACTGGGATAATAATAATTTAACTACATTTATAGTATCTTATAAAGATTTAAAGTTTCAGCTAAAACAAATGGGATTTAAACATACGGGTTTATTCCCTGAACAAGCAATAAATTGGAATTTAATTAGAGAAAAAATAAAAAAAGCTAACAGAAATATTAAAGTTTTAAATTTATTTGCTTATACAGGTGGTGCTAGTATTGCAGCCTTAAAAGAAGGTGCGAGTGTTGTTCATGTTGATTCTAGTCGAGGAATGGTAGATTTTGCTAAAGAAAATGTAAAATTAAATCACTTAGAAGATAGACCTATTCGATTTATTGTTGATGATTGTATTAAATTTGTAAAAAGAGAAATAAGACGTAAAAATAAATATGATGCAATTATTATGGATCCACCAAGTTATGGAAAAGGTGCAAATGGAGAAATTTGGTCTTTAGAAAAGAATTTGTTTGAACTAGTAACACTTTGTCAAGAATTACTATCTGATACTCCCCTTTTCTTTTTAGTAAACTCTTACTCTGGACTTTCACCTCAAATAATTGAAAATGTTTTAAAAATTACAAATATTTTTGAAAAAGCTAAAATTTCATCTTGTGAAATTGGACTTCCGATTACTAAGAATAATCTTTTATTACCATGTGGAGTAAGAGGACTTATTGAATATGAATAATTTATTTATATTATATGAAGATAATCATCTAATAGTTGTTGAAAAGCCTAAAAATATTTTAAGTCAAAGTGATGCAACAAATGATTTAGATTTACTAACTTTTTTAAAAAATTATATTAAAGAAAAATATAATAAACCTGGTAATGTTTACTTAGGTCTTATTCATAGACTTGATAGACCAACAGGAGGTTTGATGGTATTTGCTAGAACTTCCAAAGCTGCAAAAAGACTATCAGAGGAAATTCAAAATCATCGTTTTAAAAAAAGTTATTTAGCAGTTATTCATGGCAATATTTATGATAATGGAACATTTATAGATTATTTAAAAAAAGTAGAAACGAAAAGTTTTATTACTAATAAAGATGAAGGAAAATATGCCGAACTATCATTTCAAAAACTGGATTATAATCAAAAAAAAGATTTATCTTTAGTTAAAATTAGTTTAAAAACTGGAAGAAATCATCAAATACGACTTCAATTTTCTAGTCGTGGATATCCTTTATATGGAGATTCTAAATATGGAAATGATTCAAATAAAAATTTAGGATTATATGCCTATAAATTAGAATTTATTCATCCAACTACAAAGGAATTACTAACATTTATAAACTATCCAGATTATGAACCATTTACTAAATTTAAAAAAAGAAAAATTTGAAATACAATTCGTATTTCTTTTTTTATACAATAACAAAATTTGCTAAAAGATAATTTTTATGATATAATACGCAAGAATTTATTGGGGGATATTATTATGAAAGAAGATTTAAATGAACTTATAACAAAAGCTAAACTAGGAAGCTCTGATGCAAAAGAAAAAATTATTGAAAAAACAATACCATTAATAAAAAGTTGGATATCAATTTACTCTACCTATTCTATTTCAAATGATGACTTAATGGAATCAGGAATTTTAGGAGTTTTAAAAGCCATAGATTATTTTGATTTTTCTAAAAATATTCTTTTTACATCCTATGTATCATATTGGATAAAAAAAGAAATGCTTGACTTTATTAATAAGAACTCCAGAAATATTCAAATACCTATTCGATTTTATTTAAAACTTAGAAAATTAAGAGATATAGAACAATATATTATTTATGAGAAAAATTATTTTCCAACAGATGAAGAACTTTTAGAAGAATATAATAAACAAAATCCTAATCATATATTAACATTAAAACAAATAAAAGCTATTCGTCAGCACTTTTTAAAAGAAGCTTCATTAAATGAAATAATTGATGAAGATATATATACACCTGATAAATATTTTCTTAAAGAAAGACTTCAATTAATTATGGATTCTAATTCTAACTTTGAAGATGAAATTATAAAAAAAATATGGTTTGAGAAAATACACCTTATTTTAAAAGGTGTAATTCCATCAAATTTAACCAAAAGAGAAAAAGAAGTTTTATGGTATCGATTTGGATTTGACCCAAATATAGAACCTCTTAGTTTAAGAGAAATAGGAAAACTTTTAAATATAACTAGACAAGGTACTTATAATTCATTAAAAAATGCCTTAAATAAATTAAAACAAATTCTTTTGGTAAATAAAATTATTACAAGAGAAGAATATTTAGAATATCAAAAAGAAAATGATGAAAAAGAACAGTCATTATAATAAAAATGTGAGAACCGTAATATCCCACATTTTTTTCTACTATTTCTAATAGAAGAATTATTTATAATTATATTTTTGTAATTTACTTGCTTCTCTCTTTAAATCTCTTGTCTTTATCGTTTCTCTTTTATCGAATGTTTTCTTTCCTTTACAAAGACCAAGTAGTATTTTAACTTTATTTTTACTAAAATAAAGTTTTAAAGGAACTAAGGTACATCCTTCTTGAGATACTTTACTTTCAAGCTTTAGGATTTCTTTTTTATGAAGTAATAATTTCCTACTCCTTCTTGGATCATGATTAAAAATATTTCCTTCTTTATATTCTGAAATATGGCAATTTAATAAAAATATTTCATGATGTCTTACAACCGCATAACTATCTTTTAAATTAACTTTAGAGTCTCTTATGGATTTAATTTCAGTTCCTGTTAAAACAATTCCACATTCAATTTCTTCTAAAATAAAATAGTTATATTTGGCTTCTCGATTAAATACTTCCATTAAACCTCTACCCCTTTAACCGTAACTTTATCTGTATATCTATTTATAACATTTTTATATTCTTGATAATATCTTTTATATCCACTTAAAATATTATCATTAAGTTCACTATAAGGATAAACAATATAGCGATTATTTTTATTAGTATAAATAAATTCTGCACCTACATCTTCAAGTGTTACAGTAGTTTTTCCATGATATTCAATTTTTTTAATAACACAAGAAGCCATTAAACCAGTCAATTTTTGAACAGTATCTTGATTAGATACAAAATTACCTAAAGAATATATAACTAAAGTATTATCAATAAAATCCATTGGTTGAATAACATGAGGATGACATCCAATAATAATATTAACACCTAAACTTGCTAAATATTTTGCTGTTTCTTTTTGAAATGTGGTTAAATTAGTTGTATATTCTTCTCCCCAGTGCATTGCTACCATCAATAAATCTACTTTATCACGATATCTTTCAATATCATTTTTCACTTTTTCTTTTGAATAAACATTACATAAATATTCTTTACCACTTGGAACTGATATACCATTTGTTTGTTCTGTATAAGATAAAAGAGCATATTTAATTCCATGTATTTCTTTAATAATTACTTCTTCTCGGTCACTTTCTGATAAGTAACTTCCTGCTGCTATTACTTTATCAGAATATTTTTTCCAAAAATTAACAGAATTTTCAATACTTTTACCATTGGTACGATAATAATTATCCATACTATGATTGGTTGCTAAACTAACTAAGTTAAAACCTGTCGAAACAAAAGAATTTCCTACTTCTTGAGGAGAATTAAATTGAGGATATCCTGATAATCCAAGTTCTACTCCACCTAAAATCGTCTCTTGATTGTAATAAGCTAAATCATAATTTTCAACAATCGGTTTAATATATTTAAACATTCCTTCATAGTTATAAGTGTTTCCGGCTTTGTAAGTATTATTAACTGCCATATGCATTAAAGCATCTCCAACCATTACTAAATTCGTTTTATATTCTTTTTTTGTATCAACAACTTTATAATTAATTTCTACTTTTCTAGTTTTTAAATTTTCTTTTCTTTGCAAAAACCATCCAGCAAAAGTTGCTAAAACAGCAAATATAGTTAATAGAAAAAAGTTTCTAATATTTCTTTTTAAACGTTTTGACTTTCTTGTTTTCATCATCCACCTCTTTTTCTTTTTCGATTAATTCAAAATCAATTTGACCTAGTTCTTTACTTGCACTAATTACTTTTACCGTTACTTTAGTACCTAATGTATATATTTTATGAGAAACAACTCCAATTAAAGATTCATTTTCTTCGTCGTATACAAATCTTTCTGGAAGACTTTCTAGTCTTATCATTCCTTCAACTAAATTAGGAAGCTCGACATACATTCCAAAACTAGTCATTCCAAATTTTGTAATTCCGGATACCATACCAGAGAAAGTTTCTCCAATATGAGATTCCATATATTCAGCCATCTTCATATCGTCGACAACCCTTTCAGAGTCCATAGCAGCTCTTTCTCTTTCACTTGATGAAATAGCAATATCAGTTAAAATACTTTCCCAGTGATTAATTCTATCATTTTCTAAATCTCTAAATAAATAATCATGTAATAAACGATGAATTGTAGTATCAGGATATCTTCTAATAGGAGATGTAAAATGCGTGTAATCTCGACTTGCAAGAGCAAAATGGCCTATATTATTAATATCATACCTAGCTTTATCCATACAACTAATCATTCTCGTTGCAAGAATTTGAAAAGCATCTAAATCTTTCATTTTTAAAAGTATTTCTTGCATTTGTTTTTGATTTACAAACTTAAAATCATCTTTAACTACTATATTATAATTTTTTAATACTTTTAAAAACTTTCTTAATCGATCAATATTAACTTCTCCATGAACTCTATATATTCCTGGTAAAGACATATTAGTAATTGTTTCAGCAACCGATTCATTAGCAAGAATCATAAAGTCTTCAATCATTTTTTCTCCACTTCCACGATATCTTTTCTTTATATCTATTGCACGTCCTGTATCATCGACAATTATCTTAGCTTCATCAATCGAAAAATCAATATATCCTCGTTTTACTTTATTTTTTCTAACTAAATCAGCTAGTTCCTTCATTAATTTTAATGTTTCTACATAAGGAGCATATCCCTCTGGAACTACTCCCTCTTCTAAAATTAAATTTACATTTTTATAAGTCATTTGAATTCTTGAACGAATGACCGATTCTTCAATACGATAATCAATCATATTTCCATTTTCATCAATTTCCATAATTGAAGACATGGTTAATCTATCAACTCCAGGATTTAATGAGCAAATTCCATTTGATACTTGATGAGGATACATTGGAACTACTCTATCAGCAAGATATACGCTTGTTCCTCTTTCTCTTGCATCCAAATCTAATGGACTTCCTTCTTTAATATAATAAGGAACATTTGCAATATGAACTCCAAGCTCATAATGACCATTTGGTAGTTTTTTTACACTAATAGCATCATCAATATCTTTAGTATCATCACCATCAATTGTGAAAATCATTTCATCTCGGTAATCAACTCTTCCTTTTAAATCACTTTCCTCTACTTTCGTTGGAAGAGTTTCTAATTGTTTTATCGCATCTAAAGAAAATTCAACAGGAAATTCATGTTCTGCTAAAACTTCAATAATATCAATTCCAGGATCATTTTTATGTCCTATACGACTTTTAAAACGAGCTTTAAGACCATTAAGAACTTCAATAGTAATTATATCTCCATCTACTAATTTATCTAAATTTTCTCCTTCTAGTTGTAATAATTCTTTTTTCTTACTATTATTTAAAATACAATAAAATCTTCCTTTTTCTATACATACTTCTCCAATTTTAGTTTTAGGATTTCTTTTTAATACTTGAACAACTTTTCCTTCACATTTTTTAGAATTTGTTTCTCCTTTAGTAATTTTAACTAAAACTAAATCTCCATCTAAAGCTGAATTTTTAAAATCTCCGGGAATAAAAATATCTTCTTTTAAATTTTCTACATTAACAAATCCATATTCACCTTTACTAGCTATAAAGATTCCTTTGTAATATTCTAAAGCCATATCACTATCTAAAAAATTTAAATAACGTCCTTTCTTAGTCATATACAAGTCATATACACTAGTCATTTCTGATAATATTTTAATTACCTCAGAATCCATTTCTTTTCCATATCCTAAATATTCTATTATTTCAAGAGTATCTCTGGCTTTTTTATCACTTAATAAGTTTTTAATCTCTTTTTTTATCTCTTCTTTTTCTAATTCTGTAAATTCTCTCATAATTACACCATCTTTCTTAATTAGTATACCAAACTTTTACAAGAAAACAAATAAGATTTTAAGAAAAAAAGAAAAAGAGTATTAAACTCTATTTTAATTGTTCTAATATATCTCTACTTGCAACAAGTCCTGTTGCAGCAGCAATTACAATGTTACCAGCTTTCCCTGCACCATCTCCTATGAAATAAATATTATGTGAAAGTGCTTTAAAATGATTATTTGTTTCTATTTCATTTGAAAAAAATTTTATTTCAGGTCCATAAAGAAGAGTTTCATCGTTATTTACTCCAGGAATTATTTTATCAAGGGCTTCCAAGCCATCTATAATATTGGTAATAATTCTATGAGGCATAACAAGGGCTAAATCACCTGGAACACAGTCTTTTAATGTTGGAGTAACATATCCTTTTTCAAGACGTGATTCTCTCGTTCTTCTAAATTTTTTTAAATCGCCAAGCGTTTGAATAATAGGCTTAGAGTCACCTAAAACATTAGCAATTCTTGCAATTGATTCTCCATACTCACGAGTATTAGTAACAGGTTCAGTTAAATTTACTTTACTAATAAAAGCAAAGTTTGAATTATTAGATTTTTTATCCTTTAAGGCATGACCATTTACACAGATATATCCATAATAATTTTCTTTTGTTACATAACCTCCTGGATTAGTACAAAAAGTTCTTATTTCGTCTCCATAAGTTTTCGTTTTAATAAATATAGATGGATCGTATATAACACTACAAATATCTTCTAATAATTCTCGTCTTACTTCAACTCTAACTCCAATTTCAATACTTTGAGAAAGATATGGTATTTTAAACTTATCAGCAAGACTTTGTATCCATTTAGCACCTGTTCTTCCTGGTGCAACAATAACATATTTTCCATCGTAGTCAACGTTTCTTTTATTCTTTTTAGCATGAACAATAATTTTATCTTTCACATCATCTATATCAATAACTTCAACAGATTCTAAAATTTTAACTCCATGCTCTTTTAAATAATTAGTAAATCCTTCAATATATCCTGGTAATTTATCGCTTCCTAAATGCTTTTGTTTAATAATTAATAATTTAGCACCTATCTTAGCAACTTCTTTTTTTATTTTTAAAGCTTCATCCATATTAGTTGGATAAACATCACTATCCATTCCAAATTGATTAAAAATATTTTCGGTATCTTCAAGTAATTTTTCAACTTCATCACTACTCATATATTTATATAAATCACTTTTCCCAAGTTTAGGTACAAAATTTAATTTTCCATCTGAAAATGTTCCTGCTCCTCCATATCCAGATAAAATCTGACATGGTTTACAATTTAAACACTTTGTTCCATATTTATTCATAGAACAAACCCTGTTTTCAGCAAATTTTCCTTGATCAAGCAATAAGATTTTTAAATCTTTATTCTTTTCAATTAATTCATAAGCGGCAAATAACCCTGCAGGACCTGCTCCAACTATAATAACATCATACATAATATACCTCCTAATGTTTACTCTCTTAAACCATTAATATTATATCATGGAACTTTGGTTTTAAAAGATTATTTTACATTTTTAAATATTTTTTTAATCTCTTATCTAATTCATTCTTTTCACAATTCTTAAGTTCCATTCCAAATATACTTTTTTCTTCTATGCAAAAATCCATCGTCCTTTTCTTAATTAAATCTATATCATTAATTTTATGAAATTTTTGAATAAAGTCAATTGTAGGAGATTTAGAATATTGATATCCCTCAAGTAACATATCATAAAATAAATAAAATAATTCCTGTTTTACTAAAGGATACTTTTTATATAAAGAGGAAAAAATAAAAATAGAAACAAAGAAACTCTTTACCCAAGCAAGTCTTTCTGATGGATTAATTAAATAAATATCTTTATCATCATATTCTAAATCACTTTGTTTATTAATAATTCTATCTATTTCTCTATTCTTATATCCTTTTTTTACTAAATTATCTTTTTTACCAAAATAAGAACGTATATAATTCATACTATTTCTTAATATTAATGTTTCTACGCTATCTATATTTTCTATACATAATTTAATTTGATTAGCATGTTCTATTTCATGAAAACAAATAATAAATAATCTTATATATAAAAATATATTTTTCTCTTCTTTATTTAAGTTTTTATACTCTTCCTTAACCATCTCTCTAATATTATATAAATAAACTTCTATCCAAGAAATTTTAGGATAATATGCTCCAAATCCTGTTTCTTTATTTATTTTATAATCATAAGAAATGATATTATTTACATAACAATCTAAATTTCTTAACTCTATAATTTTATTAACTAATTCATATACAAAAGAATTATTAATTTCTCGATTATTCTTAATACTTAAAAATAAATATTTAGCTAACTCTTCTATTACTAAATCTATGTTTTCTATTTCTAAATGACTTATTTTATTTCTTAATGTCTTTACATCATCCATTTAAATCACCAAGAAGATATTGTATCACAAAAAAGAAAACCTAGTAAACTAAGTTTTCAAATTAATAATTTAATTA
>ONSF01000098.1 GCA_900320425.1 uncultured Eubacteriales bacterium
TAATGACAAATAAATTGCTTAAAAGGTATTATACATCATTACAAATCCTATTGCACAACTTTTGTGCACTTCATATTTTAAATAACATTTGACAAATAATTGTCTAATAACTTTTTTTTAAATTTAAATTTAAGTATAATGAACTTAGGATAAAGGTAGATGATAAAATGAATAATATAGATTTTACAAATATCTATAGTTTATCTCTTCAAATGTTTTCTATTATAAAAGAAGAATACAATTTGTATTTAAATAATGAAAAAAGAAAATTTTTAGAAGAATTAAATATATTTAAATTTTATAAAGAAGTGAATGATAAAACATTACCTCCTATTTATTATTTAGGAGATACATATTATATTAATTCTTTTTATGATATGAATAATTTAATTAACTACATACCTTTTTTATGTTTAGCTTCTCTTTGTGGAAGTATAAATCCTTTAAAAACTGGACTTATAGAAATAGAATTAGATTATTTAAAAGAAAAATATGCTATTAAGTATAATACTATTAATATAAAAGAAAAAGAGGTAGCTGAACTTGTTTTAAAATCATTGCTTACTGATGTTCCATATAAAATTATTTTTTTAGAAAATGATTTGGATATATTAGCTTATTTACAAGAAGAAAAAGGAAGTAGAGTTGGATTATTTTATTCTAAAATATCAAAAGAAATGAAAGAAAAAAAAATTAATAATTATAAAAAATATAATTATTATTATGAACAATTAGATTATTCTAAGCAATTAGATTCATTGTTTGATTTTTTAAGTAGTAAATTAAGATAGAAACCCATTAAGATAGAACCCATTTGACAATTTAGATAAAATGTGCTATAATTAGCACGTATTTAAGGGGGAATAAAAATGGGATACAAGGAAGATTTACTAAATTTTGTTGAATGTAATAATTCATTAGAATTTGGATTAGAACAAGATGAGTTTGAAACAGACTTTGAGGTACAAGAATATTTAAAAGAAATAAGAAAATATGGTAAATTAAATGATAAAGGAGAAAAATATTTATTAGATCTTATTAAAAAAGGAGATAAAGAAGCTTTACAAACTTTATTTAAGAAAAATTTAATTTTAGCTTATAATATTTCTAAAACATTTTCAAGGTTAACTAATTCTATTTTTTCGATGGATTTAATTGACGAAGCAAATCTTGCTCTTTGGGAAGCAATAACTAGTTATAAAGAAAAATTAACAGTATCTTTTTTTGAATATATTAACATAATGATTGAAAAAAGATTAAGAGAAATGTTATATCGTGAAGGAAAAATGATTGGTATTAATAAATCAGATTTAGAAAGAATGAAAAGAATTAATAAAATAGAAGAAAATTTAGAAAAGAAAAATAATGTTAGTATTTCAAAAGATGAAATTTTTACTAAGTTTTATGGAGATTATGATTTTTTTCAAACTGAAAAAAGAAGAAAGTATTTTGATGCATTATGGTGTGCACGAGATGAGATTGCTAGTTTAGATGGCTTAGATAATCGTGAAGAAATACTCGGTAGTTATGAAATAGAAGAAGATATTATAGAGTTAGACAAAAGAAGAAAAATTTTAGAGGCAATTCATTCAATGAATTTAACCGAAGAAGAAAGAAGTGTCTTATATTACTTATTTTTTATAGATAATCCTAAGTCAACTAAAGAAATTGGTAATATTTTAAAGATTAGTTCATCTCAAGTAGTAAATATAAAAAATAGAATTATTAAAAAGTTAAGACATCCTAAATATGAATTATATGATTATAGTGAAACATGTTTAATAAAATAGATTTTATTCTATTTTATTTTTTTTATCATATTATTAATTGGGTGATAAAGTGAAATTAAGTAATGAAAGAAAAAGTTTAATTATTGCAATTTTAATTCCGGTTTTAGTAGGACTTTTATCTTATTTGTTAACTAGAAATGGGATAAATAATTATACAATGAATTTGATAAAGCCATCCTTTTCTCCACCTCCTATTTTATTTTCTATTGTTTGGACTATTCTTTATGTATTGATGGGCTTATCAAGTTATTATGTTTATAATTCTATGTCTTGTCATAAAGGTAATTGTATGCTTTTATATGGATTAAATTTATTTTTAAATTTCTTTTGGACAATTATTTTCTTTAATTTAGAAGCAAGACTTTTTGCCTTTTTGTTTATTATTTTATTAGATGTTGTTGTAATTTTAATGACACTTTGTTTTTATGGAATTGATAAAAAAGCAGGATATTTGAATATTCCATATATAATATGGCTTTTATTTGCAACAATTTTAAATTTTTCCGTCTATCTTTTAAATAGATAAACTTTTTAGATTGTTTATTTTTGTAAACTCCCTTTTCTTTTTTTAATATTTTTTATATTATAATAGATAAAAGAGGTGGGTTTATGAAGTATGTTTTAATTTTTAGAAAAATGATTATTGATAATGTTGTTTACTATCAAGGTTTTTCTAAAGGAATTGGAGAAGTTGTTGAAGATGGTAAAATAAAAATTATTGATGGAAATGAGAAAGGAAAAATTATCAGTTCAATTGAGTCTGGAGAATCTTTAATTTATTTAGAAACAAATCAAATTAATTATGATCAAATAGGTAATGAAAAAGTATATATTAAACTAGATGAAGACGGATATGCAGGTGTTGAAGATTTTGAAGAAGAAGCTAGTGTTGCTGTGTGTTTTTATAATACTTTTCATGATTTTTCTTTGACTCCAGATTTTGATATTCAAGAAATAGTATTAAAAACAAAAGAAAAGATTGAGAAGAAATTACTTGGCGAAGAGATTCCTATAAAAAAAATATTAACAAAAATTTATAATAATCAAATGTATTTTACTGGAGATTTTTCTATTAATGAGATGAGAAAAAATAAAAGTAATATTTTATTAATTGGACCAATTGGATGTGGTAAAACAACAATTAAAGAAGAGTTAATGGAATCTTTAAATCCACTTCCGGTTGTAGAATGTAAATTAACAGGAAATTTTAATGTTGATGTTGCCGAAATTATTAATAAATTAATTCATAAAACGGATGGAAATAAATTTTTAGCTGAGCGAGGAATTGTTATATATGATGGTATTAGTAATATGACAGCTATGGATGGAGATTTAGAAAGTGGAAAAGTTATTTTTTATATGGATACTTTAAAACAACTTATGGAATCTAAAATAATTTATTTTCCTAAAAAAGATGGTAAGACAGGGAGTTTTGATTTATCTTTAATAACTTTTATTTCAATGGTTGATATGGATTATGATTTTGGACCTGATTTAGGAAACCCTAATGAAATTAAAGATTATATTAATTATACAAGAATAGAAGATAGTAAATTACTTGAAATGGGATTTAGCTATGATATGTTATGTAATTGTTTTGATGATGAAATTATTTTTATGAATGAGATAACTAAAGAACTTGCTATTAAAATATTAAAAAATGAAAATTTATCTCCTATTTATAAATTAAAAAAAATTAGAAAAAAACATGGGAAAGATTTAGAAATAAAGGATAATTTTATAGAAGAACTAGTAGAATATGGTCTTAATTTGGGAGAAGGATTTGAAGGAATTCTTCGAGTATTTAAATATTTAATAGAATCAAAGGGAATTGCACCAAAAAAAATAATTTTAGATGGTGATGAAATTCATGATATTCATGTTGGTTCTATTATAAATACTGATGAAGAAGAGGAAGTTATAATAAATAATAAAGAGAATAATAATTTAAATAATGAACTTGATGATTTAAATGTAGATATAGTAAAAAGAACTATTAATGGATTAACAATAGATGATACTGTAAATTTAATAAAAAAGACAGTAAAAGGACAAGATATGGCAATATTTTCAGTCGTTAATTCCTTCTATAATCATATTTTTAATAGATATCGTGGTTATTCTAAAGAAGAACTAAGGGAATTAAAAGAAAATGTTTTATTATTCGGATCAACAGGAGTAGGGAAAACAGCAATTGTAAGAAGTCTTGCTAATTTATTTACTTTACCTTATGTAAGAGAAATTGCAACTAGATATTCAAAGGTTGGATTTGTTGGTGAAGATGTAGATTCTATGCTATATGATTTAGTAGATGCTGCCGGAGGAAATGTAAAAAAAGCTCAAAATGGAATATTATATGTTGATGAAATTGATAAGATAAAATCAGGAACTAGCGATGGAAATGTGGATGGTATGGCTCAAGGAGTTCAATATAATTTACTTACTTTAATTGAAGGAGATATAAGAAGAATTGAAGGACGGGCTGGAAAAAGTTCTCTTGAATTTGATACTTCCAATTTATGGATTGTTGGAACTGGTGCTTTTGATGGAATAGAAAATTTTACTAAATTAAGATTAAAAAAAGAAAAAGGGCTTGGAAAGATAGGATTTGGTGAATCTATAAAAATTACTAAAAAATTACCTACACCAACGGATGATGATTTAGCTGCTTATGGAATAGATAGACAATTTTCCGGAAGATTTCCTAATAAAGTATCTTTAAATGATATGGATGTAGATACTTTGTATAATATTATAAATAATTCTGAAGGTGGATATATTAATCTTGTAAAAAAAGGATATTTAAGTGATGGAATTATTTTATCAATGTCAGAAGAATTTAAAAAAAATCTTGCTAAAAAGGCATTAGAAAAAAAACAAGGTGCAAGAGGAATTCACAGTGCATTTATGACAATTAAAGAAACAATTGATAAAAATGTTATGAATGGAGATATTGGTGAAGTAATATTAAATGAGGATTGTATTGATAATTTAGAAAATATACAGTATGTAAAAAAAATAAAATAAGATAGCTTTAATAAAGCTATTTTTTCTAAATAAAAAAGTCATATTTAAATAACATATTTAACATGACTTTTTATCTGATAAATTATTAGCTATTTTTGTTATTTTATCAATAGGTATATTAGATATTTCAGATATAGTTTTAATATCCATATTTTTTTTATACATATTAATAATTATTTTTTGAATACCTTGCTCAATACCTTGTTCAATACCTTTTTCAATTCCTTGTTCAATACCTTGTTCAATACCTTGTTCAATACCTTGTTCAATTCCTTGTTTAAGTCCATCTTGATAACCACGATTAACAGCTTCTTCAATGTCTCTTCTTTGAACTTCTTCTTCAGAAATATATAAATCCATATCAAAGTCTCCAGCAATTTCTCTTGCTTCTTTAACAACGTCTTCCATAAACTTATCTCCTTTGTAAATATCTTTTAATAGTTCTCTTTTATCACATATTAAAAAATATAATAACCAACCTAATTTGTTATTTTTTTCAACAAGTTTATTATATGACATATTTTTAAGCTTGGCAAGATTAATGTGATATTTATGTATGAAATTATCTTCAATTAAATGAAGATTTTGTTCCATAAAAACAACATCATAAACAAGTTTATCTTTATGAAAATAATCATAACTTTCA
>ONSF01000097.1 GCA_900320425.1 uncultured Eubacteriales bacterium
AATTTTTGTAATACTTCCGCTTTTTCTTCTGAATAAGTATTTCCATAATCAATTGTTCCAGCCTTTTCATAACTATTTAATCTATCAGGAAAACGACAATAATCAAATTGAATTTCATTAAAATGAAATAAATTAACTGCTTCTTTTGCTAAATCAACATTAAATTTCCATACATCACGGTTAAAAGCACTTGGCCAATAAGAACCATTATGTTTAAGTAAAGTTCCACTTGTTGTTTTAATAACATTATCAGGATTATCAGCAGCATAATAATCATCTTTAAAGGTTGTAATTCTACCTATTACATAAAATCCTTCTTCTTTAAGTCTTGAGATAGCATAATTATAATCTTCAACACTATTAAAAGCATGATTAAAATTGGTTTTTGAATACTCTTCATAGACTTTACTTTTATATGCTGGTACTTGATCATCTTTAATATCAACAACAAAACTATTAATCTTTGTAGTTTTGGCATATTCAATATAATTATCAATCGTATTCTTAATTCCTTTAGATCCATTTATATACAAAGCATATACTTCGTCAGGCATCTTATTATCTTCAAACGTTGGCTTTGAAACAGGATAATAATCTAAAGTTTTAGCATTACCACCACCATATTTATCAGTTCTATTTAAATGGATTTTATAAATACCTTCAGGATCATAATTTTTATTTGCTTCATTTTCATCTAAAACTAAATATTTCCCATAAGTATATCCATCTTCATCATTATATTTTATTTTATATAAATCAACTTTTCCATCATCAAGTAAATTTTCATAACCTAAAATCTCAACTTTTTCTCCCTTTTTTAAAAGAGTTCCGATATTACCATCTAAATCTTTTAAAGAATTAACACTAGTTCTTACATATAATTCTTTTTCTTTTACAACATCTTCTTTTTTAGAAACTAAATTATCAGGAATTACATAGTAAACCTTATCTTTATATTCTATTTTAATATATTCTTTTTCTTCAAATATCTTTTTATCATTTTCATAAACTTTTACTTGAAGTCCTCGTGATAATTCTTTACTTTTTTCAATAAATTCTTCTTTTTTACCATCATCAGTTTCTTTTTCTTTAACTTCATATAAATCGACAATATTACTAGTATTTGCTAAATATTTATTTTTAGGTATATAAGTAAAGCTTTTAGGTAAACCATTTTTATAAATATAATACCCTGCTCCTAAAAATAAGCAAAATGCTATCACAACTACCAAACTTTTCTTTTTAAACTTTACTTTTTTTTTCTTCATAAAAACTCCTACATTATTATCATAACCAAAATATTAATTCTTAATTATTTTTTTCCTTCTTCAATGTTACTAAAATAAATATTGCCACCATTAGAATCCGTTTGAGGTCTTATAAAATCACATACATATTTATTATCACTATTAATATAACAACTATTTCCTAAATAACTATCAGGTCCCAATTCACTTGTATTTTTATTTATTTTTTCTACATCAACTTTACTCATTGTATATCTATATAAATATTTATTACTCCAAATATCATCTTTTATTATTTTTTCAAAATTAAAGTTGAAGCTTAAACCATTATCTGTATTGTTCCAATTTCTTCCAACTTTTCTATCTTTATTATAAGTTTTTAAAAATGGATCTTTAAGTTCTATTTGTCTAAAAATTGGTTTATCTCTATTGATAATTTTATATTCACATTTGTATGCTCCTTCGTCATTTTGATTATTTCCATTTAAACTGATATCTCGTCCTGAATAAGTTGCATTTGGTAAAGTAACTGAAATATATCCACCTTCTTTTTCATCTAGTGGTACATAAAAAACATTAGAACCTTGAATTTGTTCGTTTGAACCCATCGTACAGTCAACTGCTTCTCCAGTTTTCATCATTAAACATCTAGTTGGAAGCGTTAATTTCTTTTTCAGATGTAATTCACAAGTCTTATTTCCATAAACTAAATAATCTATTCCATTTATATTAATTTTAACTTCATTGCTACCAATACATGCTGATTCATCAGTTATATCTCCTGATAAAACAAAAGTAGCTTGTTCACTAGATCGATTTCCATTTTTATAATTTACAGTTAATTCGGCACCTTGATTAATAAATTTCTCACGGAAATTCAACATTTCACCTGGTAAATTCATTATATCTATATTAGAAAAATCACTTAATATAAAGTTATCCATATTATTTCGATGAGCCATCCATTCAGCTCTTTGTCTTTCATCAGTTGCATTAGCTATTAATTGATTAAGATTAGCATAATCTGTTATAAAAGATGCCGTGTTAATTGAAATTTGACAAACTAATTTACTTTCAAGTTCTATATTTCCAGCAAATCCTCCTCCTTTTTTTACATAAAAACTATGATTTGGAGGAGTAGTTATCCCAATACTTCCTAAAGTTAATCCTGCATAATATCCTGGTTTTATCGTTCCACTTCCGTCAACCCATTCGTTTTGAGAACAACTTAAT
>ONSF01000045.1 GCA_900320425.1 uncultured Eubacteriales bacterium
AAGACTTTTAAAATAAAAGTTTTAGTTTTCATCTTTCTACCTCCTTCCGTTAAGAATAGGAGGATGACACCCACATTAAATGTTCCTGTAAAAATAGTATCATAAATGAATATTATAAACAAGTAATTTTGTGATTTTTTTGTAATTTGGTTTTAAGTGATATTTAATATGTATTTTTTCTTATGCTTTCCTAGATACTCATATTATTCTATTTTAAAAATTTATTTGAAAAAATTCTAAAATATTGTTGTCTATTTAAAGCAACTATGATATATTGTTTTTGGCGGTAGTAAATATGATAAGTTAAAGAAAATATTAACTTTTATATTTACTATTTTTATTTTATGGAGGTACTAAAGTGAACGAAGTCCTAGAAAAAGAGAATATTAAAATAGAAGATATTATTTATGAGATACGTGGGGTTCAAGTAATGCTTGCTAATATTGATGAATTATCTTTAAGGTCACAATTTGTGACCTTAAACAAAAGTAATAACTTAAGAGGACAACATTTTAAATATTTACCTTATGTTTTAACAGAACCAGGCATTATGATGTTATCAGGATTACTTAGAAGTGATATAGCAGTAAAAGTTAACATTCAAATAATTGATGCATTTGTTAAACTTAGAAAATATGTATCAACTAGTTTAATAGAACAAAAATATATTAATGATTTGGTTTTAGAAAATTCTAAAAGAATTGACTTAATTGAAGAAACATTATCTAATTTTAAAGAAAAAAATAATCATATTTTTTTTGAAGGTCAAATATATGATGCTTATTCTATTATGTTAGATATATTTAATACTGCTAAGAATAATATTATAATAATTGATAATTATATAGATAAAAATATTTTAGATATTTTATCTAAAACAAATAAACGAATTATTTTAATTACAAATAATTATAATAATGAAGATTACAATAAATATAAAGAACAATATTCTAATATTAATTTAGTAATTAATAATAAAATACATGATAGATTTATAATATTAGATAAAAAAACTTTATATCATTGTGGTGCAAGTTTTAAAGATTTAGGTAAAAAATGCTTTGCTATTACAAAAATTGATGATGACAATATACTAAATAATTTGTTAGAAAATCTATAGATACTCATATTATTCGATTATAATTTGTGCATGTATCAAATTTATTTTGACTTTTATATATATTTGTGGTATTATGTATTTGTCAAGGAAACTTGCATATAATAAAAAGGAAGTATTCAGTTTTCGTATGCTGAATGCCTACCAAAAATAATTTTGATTAAGACATTTTAATCTACGTGTAGATTAGATGTCTTTCTTTATTATAATAATCGAAATGATTAAAAGTAATAAAATGATACAGATGTATCTTAGAATTTTTATAATATAAACTCTTTTATTCATCTTTATCAAACCTCCTCAATATGGATTTTCAACTTGTAAATTCAAGATGAGAAGGTAGACATCCAACAACTGGTACTTCCATAATCATAGTATCATATTTGAAAACAATAATCAAGCAAATGTGTAGCATTTTTGCAAAATAATTTTTGATATAATGGGGTATACTCATATTATTTGATTTCAAAAATAAAAAGCAAAGATTTTACCTCTTTACTTATCCAAGACATCGCTATGACTACCTGTATTAACTAACAATAGAACAATATCATCTTCCATGTATTTATATATAAGTACCCAGTCAGGTTCAATATGACAATCTCTACAATCTTTAAATCTTTTATCATTATATAAAGCATGATCTTTATATTTTGAATCTAATTGTTTTTTTTGTTACAACATCTCTACAACATTTAATAATTTATCAATATTTTTTCCTTGTTTCATTACTTTCTTTAAAGATTTTTTTAATTCTTTTGAATATTTTATCTTATAATTACTCATCTGATAATAATGCCTTTTTTAAATCTTTTCTATTGGTACAACTCTTATATTCAGCAGGGTGTTCTGCAATATATGTGAGTTCTTTTGCAGTCTCCTCTAGTTCATCATTGGTAAAGTAATGGTATAAGTCATTTTCTTCTTTTGGAAGTGCAACTTCAAACGGAATTTTTTCTCTCATTATAAGTTGTTTGATAGTCATATTAATTAATCCACTCATACTAACTCCTAATTTTTGAAGAATTTCAGTTGCTCGTTCTTTATCTTCTTTATCAATTTGAACACTTATGTTTATTGGTGTTGTCAAACTAGCCATAATTTCATCTCCTTTTCTATAAATATTATATAAAAAAACAAGTATATTAATATATATTTTATATAAAAACAATATTATCTTTTTATTATATGCATATCCTATAAATATATGTATGACTAAGACAGGCTGAAAAATTTTAGAATCATAGTTATTTATATAACTAGATTAATATATACATATACTAATAATCAAAGTTAACATGTTTATTAACTATAAGAAAATAGATTTTTTTAAATAATTAAATCTTAATTATTATAGAATTATTATTTTATTTATGATAAACTAGTAAAGTGATTTGGAGGATGTATGATAACTGTTAAAGATGTAACATTAAAATTTGGAACAAGAACCTTATTTGAAAATGTAAATTTAAAGTTTTTAGATGGAGAATGTTATGGATTAATTGGAGCTAATGGTTCAGGAAAATCAACCTTTTTAAAACTTTTAAATAAAGAACTTGAAACAACTCATGGAGAAATAATTATTCCTAAAAATGCAAGAATATCAACTCTTGAACAAGATCATTATAAATATGATTGCTATATGGTTTTAGATGTTGTTATTATGGGAAATAAAAAATTATATGATATAAGAGAAGAAAAAGATAAACTTTATTTAAAAGAAGATTTTAGTGAAGAAGATGGAATTCGTTTGGGTGAGTTGGAAGCAGAGTTTTTAGAACTATCTGGTTGGGAAGCTGAAAGTGAGGCTGGAAATTTACTATCTAGTTTAGGGGTCGATATTAAATATCATAATATGAAAATGAAAGACATACCTAATAATGATAAAGTAAAAGTATTACTTGCTAAAAGCTTATTTATGAATCCTGATATACTACTTCTTGATGAACCAACTAATAACTTAGATATTGATGCCGTGAATTCTCTTTCAGAATTTTTAATAAATTATAATAATTGTTGTATTGTTGTAAGTCATGATAGACATTTTTTAAATAATGTATGTACTCACATGGTAGATATTGACTATCATAAAATGACTCTTTATGCTGGTAATTATGATTTTTGGAGAACTTCATCTGAACTTTTACAAAAACAAATAAAGGAATCAAATAAGAAAAAAGAAGAGAAAATTAAAGAATTAAAAGACTTTATTGCTAGATTTCAAGCAAATGCATCTAAAAGTAAACAAGCAACATCAAGAAAAAAAATCTTAGAGAAAATTGAACTTGAAGAATTAGTTCCTTCTTCAAGAAGATATCCGTATGTTGATTTTAAAGTATTAAAGGAAAATGCTAGAGAGGTTTTAGTAGTTGATTCTTTAACTTATAAAGAAGGAGATAAAAAATTACTTAATAAAATATCTTTTACTGTTTTTAAAGGAGATAAAATAGCTTTACTTGGATCTAATATTCAAAAAACATTACTTTTTGATATTATAATGAAACAAAAAAATATGATAAAGGACTTATTAAATTTTGTACAAATGCAAGTGTTTCATACTTCAAAAGCGATAACAGTGATTATTTTAAAGGAAATGAATCTATTTTAGAATGGATATCAAAAAGAGTTAAAGTAGATGATGAAGAAGTTTTAAGAGGATTTCTTGGTAGAATGTTGTTTTCGGGAGATGATGTGAAAAAGTCTGTAAATGTTTTATCAGGTGGAGAAAAAGCCCGAGTTATGCTATCTTTGATGATGCTTGAAAACCCAAATTTTATAATTTTAGATGAACCAACCAATCATCTAGATTTAGAAAGTATTACATCTATAAATAACGGACTTATAAGGTTTAATGGAGAAATACTTTTTACAAGTCTTGATTATGAACTAAATGATACTCTTTCAAATAGAGTAATAGAAATATTTCCTGATGGATCAATTCTTGATAGAAGAATGAGTTATTCTGATTACATAAATGATTCTAAAATAAAAGAATTAAGAGAATCCTTAAATAAATAGTGAAACTTTTTAAAATATGTTGTATAATTTATTTGGTTAGGAATAAAAAATAAAGAGAAAGGTGATTCTATGAATAAAAAAGTTGTAGTATTAGGTGGAGGAACAGGATTATCAACTCTTTTAAAAGGATTGAAAGAATTTCCGGTTTCATTATCAGCCATAGTGTCAGTATGTGATGATGGAAAATCAACAGGT
>ONSF01000043.1 GCA_900320425.1 uncultured Eubacteriales bacterium
AAAAAAAACTTATTCTTCCATATCAGAATGTAAAATAAGTTTTTTATTTTTTTTCGTTTTTTTAATATCAATTATTCTTTGATTTTTAGAGCCTCTCCATTTTAAATTAGAAGAATATTCATCATTAATAAATTGTCCATCAATTAATACATCTATATAATTAAAAACTTCTTCATCTTTTATTTGTTCATATAAAAATCCAGTCCAACACCAAATGGTTTTATCACGATATTTTTCTTTAAATCTTTTAGCTAACTTAGTTGTTCCTTCAATATTATTAGGATGCATAGGTTCTCCACCAAGAATAGATAATCCCGTAATATAATCTTTATTAGATATTTCTAATATATGGTCTATAACTTCATCATTAAATTCTTTCCCTTCATTAAAATTCCAAGTTTCTGGATTAAAACAATTTTTGCAATGAAAAGAACATCCTTGAAAAAAAATGGATACTCTAACTCCTGGACCATTTGATATATCCATCTTACGAATTCTATTATAATGCATTTTAATCCTCTTTATTGTCTAAATGTATTACTCTTTCTTTTATTTCTTGAGTTCTTCCTCTATTCCAAAAATTTGAACCAATATAACCACATGTACGTCTTGCAACATTTAAATAATCGTGATCTCGGTTACCACAGTTAGGACAAAACCACTCAAGATTATCATCAATTAAAATTTCTCCTGTATATCCACATTTTCTACAATAATCACTTTTAGTATTTAATTCAGCATACATAATATTATCGTAAATAAATTTAATTACTTCTAAAACACTATCTATATTATTTTCTAAGTGAGATGTTTCAATATAACTAATTGCTCCACCGGGAGAAAGTCTTTGAAATTCACTTTCAAGTTTTAGTTTAGTAAAAGCATCTATTTCTTCAAAAACCGGTACATGATAACTATTTGTAATATAATCTCTATCTGTTATTCCTTTAATAACACCAAATCTTTCGCGAAGTCCTTTAGCAAATTTATAAGTAGTTGATTCAATTGGAGTTCCATATACAGAATAATCTAAATCCTCTTCCTTTTTCCATTTTTTACAAGCATCATTCATATATTCCATAACTTTAAGTCCAAATTCTTTACCTTCGCCATTATCAGTATGAGAGTGTCCGGTCATATATTTAACACACTCATAAAGTCCTGCATACCCAAGTGAAATCGTAGAATATCCATGATGTAAAAGTTCATGAATCGATTCTCCCTTTTCAAGTCTTGCAAGAGCTCCATGCTGCCATAAAATTGGAGCAACATCACTGGTTGCATGACTAAGTCTTTCATGTCTTAATTTTAAAGCTTCATGACATAGTTCTAATCTTTCATTAAAGATTTTCCAAAAAAGATTTATATCTTTACCACTTGATAAAGCAATATCAGGTAAATTAATAGTAACTACACCTTGATTAAATCTTCCATAATATTTTCCTTTACCTTCAACATAATTCTTCGCTTTAGCAATATTACCAAGACTAATACTCCTATCAGGAGTTAAAAAACTTCGACAGCCCATACAAGGATAACAATCTCCATCACCTTTTTCATTAATTTTTAACTCTCTCATGACTTTTTCAGAAATATAATCTGGTACCATTCTTTTAGCAGTACACTTAGCAGCAAGGCGAGTTAAATAATAATACTTACTTTTGGGTTTAATGTTATCTTCTTCAAGTACATATAATAACTTTGGAAATGCTGGAGTTATATAAACCCCACTTTCATTTTTCATACCAAGAATTCTTTGGTTTAATACTTCTTCTATTATCATAGCTAGTTCTTCTTTGTATTCTTCAGTTTCTCCTAAATACATACAAACAGATAAAAATGGTGCTTGTCCATTAGTATTGGTCATAGAATTAACTTGATATTGAAAAGTTTGCACTCCATCAATTATTTCTTTTCTTAAATCTTCTGCGACAAATTTTTCAATCTGTTCACTGGTTAATTTTCTAGCTTTATATTTTTTCTCATAAATTTTTTTAGAATCTCTAACAAATGGTGCTAAATGTGTTAAAGTTATAGTTGCACCTCCATATTGACTCGACGTAACTGCTGTAATAATTTGAGTTGCAATTGTCATTGCTGTTAAAAATCTATGTGGTTTTTCAATCATAACTCCATTCATAACCGTTCCATTTTGAAGCATATCATCAAGATTAATTAAATCACAGTTATGAAGAGCATTTTGGGCAAAATAATCGGCATCATGAAAATGAATAATTCCTGCATCATGTGCCAAAACAATTTCTTCAGGAAGCAAAAATCTTCTAGTAATATCCGTACTAGTAATTCCGGCTAAATAATCTCTTTGAGTAGTAACTACTTTTGAATTTTTATTGGAATTTTCGGTATTCCAATAAACACTCTCTCCATCAATTAATTCTTTTATTGATTTATCTGTAGTATTACTTTTACGAACTAATTCTCTATTATATCGATAAGTAATATATTCTTTTGCTAATTGATATTTTCCAAGTGTCATTAGTCTCATTTCAATTATATCTTGAATATCCTCAACTAATATTCTTCTTTTATGTAAATTTTCAATATATTTAATAATATTTTTAATTTGAATATCACTAACTCTTTCTTCTTCATTTACATCATTATTTGCTTTTCTAATTGCATTTTCAATTTTTTCAGGACAGTAATCAATAATTGTCCCATCTCTTTTTACTACTTTCATACTTCCTCCATGTATTTTTCAATAACAACACTATATCATTTTTCTAAAAATAAAAATGTTGCATTTGCAACATTTGTTTTTTTTCTTTTTCTATTCCTTTATTTTCAAGGAAATATTTTTTTCTTCTTTACATTTTTTTAATGTCAAGAACATTTTTTCTAATTTAATTCTTATCTAAATAACTTGCTATGTTAATTATTTTCTACTTTTGTTAAAGTATTTTGTATAGTAGATTTATCAACATTTTCAACTTGATACCAACCACGATTAACCATTTCTTTATAAGTTCTTGATTGACTATTTAGCGTTTCATTTAAACTATCTTGTAAAAGACTTTTAATTTCATCATTAGAACTTTCCAAAGTTCCATGAACAAATACTTCAACCGTACTTTTTAAAACCAATAGATAGTTATCAAGAATCACTTGATCATTCATAAGATTCCTCCTTTAATTTTTCAAGAAAATTTTCTTTTCGTAATTCATGAAGTTTTATTTCATTTTCTAAAAAAGTAATTAACATAGAATCTTCTACTTTTTCTTTCGAATCATTTAAAATTTTAATAATATTTTTTTCATGCCCTATGGCATCTTCTAAATATAAAAGCTCTTTTTGTGTCATATATTCCTCCCAAATTTAGTATAATCAATATTAAAAAAATTAAACAAAATATTGAATTTTTTTTAAAAAATCCTTATTTTATTTGACTTTAAGACAATTATGTGATAAAGTTAATAAGCAAAGTTTTTTAAATTTAAAAGGAGTGATATTATGGCAATTAAAGCAACTGCAAAAAAACCTATGTTTGGTAACCGTAGAAGTCACGCACTTAATGCAACAAGACATATGCAAAAGTTAAATCTTCAAAATGTAACACTTGAAGATGGTACAAAAATTAAAGTGACTGCAAGGGAAGCAAAACGATATAGAAAAGATATAAAAGAAGAAGAATAGTCTTCTTTTTTTATTATCATCATATACTTAACTATGAGAATGTTTAAAAAAATATTTCTAACTATTCTTCTTGTTATATTTAGTTTTTATTATACAAATAAAGTATTAGATTTTATTAAAAGTAAAGATCAAATAATGATAGAAATAAAAGAAAATAAAGATAATTATAAAATAAATGCTATAGATGCAATTATAGAAAATAATACAATAATTCCTGGAAAATGTGGATTAGTTGTTGATGTGAACTTAAGTTATTTAAAAATGAAAAAATTAAACTATTATTCCGATTCTTTATTAGTATTTAAGAAAATTCCCCCATCTATTTCTCTAAAAAATCAATTTGATAAACTAATTTTATCAGGTAATTCAAGTAAAAAACAAATTAGTATTTTATTAAAAATATCAGATATTAACATTATAAACAAAATAAATAATCAATCTATAAATATTATTTTAGAAACTAAATTTATAAATAAAAATCAAGAATACTTAAAAACGATATCAAACGATATCGTTGTATTTGAAGAGAAAAATCCATCATCACTTGCCAAATTTTGTTATGCAGAAAAAAAATATCATGGTTTTTGTAAAGATTCTAATCTTTATACAATAAATCCTTTTTATATTTCACATAACTATTACTATAACACTTATATTCATTTAGAAAATGGTCGAATGTTTTCATATCAAATAAAAACAGAAAAAGAATTACAAGAAATAAGCATCCTTATTCAAGGAATAAAGAATTTAGGATATGAAATTGTTTCTCTTTCAACTTTATTAGAAGAATAATTAAGATATCTCTTCAATTTCTCCTGTTAATATAGAATATAAATATAAGTGAATAGGCTTATTCGTTCTCGACTCCATATAATCCCGATATCCCTTTAATTGATTTTCATATTCCTTATCTTTAATATTTTTTAGCTTATAATCAATAATATCAATAAAATCTTCATATTCTAAAATTAAATCTATAATACCATGATATTCTTTATCATCTTTTTCATAAATAAATTCATATTCTTTATAAATATTTGCATTTTTTATATTCTTAGTAATTGGACTTGCAAAAAACATTTTAAAATAAGACTGAAACTTCGATTCAAGAAAAGATATATCTTGTTTTTTGAAATCGACATATTCAAAATAAGAGTGTAATTTAACTCCAAACTCTAGTTTTTCTTTTTCTTCTTTTGTAATTAAATGATTATTTTCTTTTGAAAATCTTTGTTCTTCCTTTTTATTTTCTTTTAAATTTAATTCCTGAATAGTTAATTTTTCATCAGTAACTTTTAATTCATCAAATATATTATTTTTTTGAAACATAGTATAATTCTTAGTTAAAGGAATTGTTTTCAAATCTATTTCTTTAAGATATGGTAAAAGATTATTTGATATTGAATTTAAAATACTAGAAAATGAAGTATATTTTAGCCTTGTATCAATTTCTACCATCTCATCATTTTCTATTTCTTCATCTTTTAAAGAAGTAATTAAAATCATTTTCTCTCTTGCTCTAGTTAAGGCAACATAAAATAATCTTATTCTCTCACTAATATCTTCTTTTATATAATAATCCTTATAAAGACTTTGATATATTGTACTTTCTATTCCGTTTTTAACAAAAGGAGTAATAATTCCAAATTTATCATAAAAAGAAAATTTTTTCTTTACATCCATTACATTAAATTTTGAAGTTAATCCTGTATAATAACAAATAGGATATTCTAGTCCTTTACTTTTATGAATAGTCATAATTTTAACACTATTTTTTACCTCTTTATTTAAAGAATATTCTATCTTTTCTTTATTATCGATCATTTTTTTTAAATAACTAATAAACTCTATATAAGTATAACCTAAGTTTCCTAAATTATTACTTAACTGTTCTAAATATTCAAGTCGTATCATAGCCTCTTCAATATTTCCTACCGTAATTAATTTAGAATAAAAATCAAATTCTACTAAAATATTTTGAATAAGAACTGGAAGTGGACAACTATCCAGTTTTAATACTAGATTTTTGGCTATATTAACAACTGGATCATTATTAAAATCTTTTTTATTAATTCTTTCATATAAAATATCATCTGGAAGTGAAAATAAATAACTTCTTCCAAGAGATAAATAACTATATAGAAATTCTTTATCTAATTTTTTCTCTTTTAAATTCGATAGCAAAATCAAAATATTTTTTAGAATAAATAAATCATAACTATCGGAAATATTTTCATCTTTTACAATGGTAAGAGTTACCCCATGATAGAGAAAGATTTTTTTATATAAAGAAAAATTTGTAGATTTATCCATTAAAATAACAAAATCATCATATGTAATATCTCTCAAGGCATTTAAATTTTTATCATATACTTGATATTTGTCTTCTACCTTTTTTTTGATATCTAAAACTGTAATAAACGCTTCTACTTCATCTTTTGAATATTCTTTATCTTCTATTATATAGTTATATAGTTCAAAATTATTATTTTGTCCTTCCATTTTATATTCATTATAAGTTGTATTTCCAAATATCATTCGATGACTTTTTTTATAATCAGCACCACCTATTTCTACATCCATAATAAAATCAAAAATATAATTAATGTTATTCAAAGTTTCTTCTCGAGAACGAAAATTCTTTAATAAATCTATTTTAAATCCACCTTGATTTTTTTCATAATTTAAATATTTTTCTTTAAAAAGATTAGGATTGGCATTTCGAAAACGATATATTGATTGTTTTATATCTCCAACCATATAAACATTATTATTACTAATTAAATTTATAAATAATTCTTGTAAGTCACTTGTATCTTGATATTCATCTACTAATATTTCTTTAAAACCATTTTTTAATTCTTCACGTGCATCATTATAGTTCTTAACAATTTTAATAGCAAGACTTGCAATATCTAAAAAGTCATACAACTTATTTTCTTGTTTATATTTTGTAAACCTTTTATCTAAATCTTTAATAATTTTTAAAATTACTTCTACATATCCTTTAGTTAAATAAATAGATTCTTTTATTTCTTCAATTGATTCATATATTGTTAATTTTTTTAAATCTGATATCAATTTAGATATTTTTTCTTTATAAGGTTTCACATCAGTCATTCCTTTTTTTAATCGTGGAAGAGTAACATCTAAATTTTTCTTTATCTCATCATAATTATTACTTTCAATAATGGGATTTAAAACCACTAAAAATTCTTGATAAAAATCCCCATCTACCATCAATTCTATTTCTCTTAAGTTTTCTTCTATTTTCTTTTGTTTTTTTGTTAAAAAATTAAAATATTCATCAATTTTTGAATTTATAAAAGAATCATTATAATAGGTATTAAGATAATTATCCATAAATTCTCTTTTATCGTATTTTAAATTTATTTTATCATATATTTCTAAAACCACATCTTGTAAAGAAGCGTCATCTTTTGTCGTAAAATCTTTAATAAAAGTTAAAAAAGCATCGTCTTTTTTTTCATATAATTCCTTAAATATTTCTTCTAAAATTTTTCTTTTTTTAAATTTTAATACTAAATCATTTGCTATTTCTATATCATTATCTATATTTAATAAATAATGATATTTTTTTACAACAGATAAAGAAAAGCTATCAAATGTTGTTATAAAACTAGAATCTATTTTTAAAAGTTGATCTTTTAATCCTTCTTTTTTTATTGCACTTCTAATTCTTTCTTTCATTTCTTTAGCTGCAGCATTGGTAAATGTTAAAATTAAAAGTTCATTTACATTAATTCCACGTTTTAATTTTCTAATTACTCTTTCTGTTAATACTGCTGTTTTTCCACTTCCTGCTCCGGCTGAAACAATAATGTTCATGCCTACTTTTTCGATTGCTAGTTCTTGCTCTTCTGTCCATTTTGTCATAATATCACATCCTACAAAATAATTTAACATAAATAGAAAAAAAAATCTAGGTCTCTAGATTTTTAATCTTTCTTATTTAGAATAAATTCTCTAAGTAACTTAGTTAAAGCTCTTTTTTCAATTCTTGATACATAACTTCTTGAAATATGTAGTTTTTTAGCTATTTCTTTTTGGGTTAATTCTTCTTCATTTCCTAGTCCATATCGATATTTCAAAATTTCTTTTTCTCTTTTTGATAATACATGAAAATAAGTACTTAATAATTTAATATTTTCTTTTTCATATAAATCAAGTGCAAAATCCACCTTTTCAGATTTTAAAACATCCAATATAGTTATTTCATTTCCATCTTTATCAAATCCTATTCCTTCACTTAAGGAAATATTTTTGCTATATTTATTATTACTTCTATAATACATTAAAATTTCATTTTGAATACATCTAGCACAGTAAGTAGTTAATTTAACATTTTTATTTCTTGAATATGTATCAATTCCTTTTATTAAACCAATTGTTCCAATACTTATTAAATCATCTCCTAAATTAGTATCATCATGAAATTTTTTTACAATATGAGCAACAAGTCTTAAATTATGTTCAATTAACTTATTACGAGCCTCCATATTACCTTTTTCTAATTCTTCCAAATATTTTTTCTCGTCATCACTTGATAAAGGTTCTGGAAACATCGTATTTGAATAACTTCCTGTAAAAATAAAAAAATCTTTTAATAAATTAATAATGCTTAAAAACATATCTCCCCTCTTAAATATATGTTTTTAATAAAAAAAAATAAGTAATTCTGATAAAATTCCTTATTTCAAGTTTTAGAAAAAGTTGTAAACATTTATAAAAAATATAAATTAAATAAATATTATCAGTATCTATTCCAACTTCTTATCATTAAGTTTCTTCTCTTAAAACAATTGTTTTCCTTAGACGCGATAAGTTTTTATTTTCAAACTAATAGATAATTATTAGAGTCCATATATAATAATAAAAATCTATTCTTACTAAGTAATTAAATTTTATCATAAAAATTCTTTTTAATCAAGAAAAAAATAGATAGTTCTGATAAAACCATCCATTCTGAGTTTAGAAAAAGTCGTTAACAATTTATATTATCATATTAAAGATAATATAAATATTTTTAATAAATATTATCAGTATTTACCACAACCACTTATCTTTGAGTTTTCTCCTCTCAAAACAATTGTCCTGCCTAGTGGCGATAAGAATTATATAAGAAATATAACTTTTCGAACCATTTAAACAACTTTAGTATTATTTTTAAAATTGTTCTATAAAAGTATTAAATACATAATACTTAATACCGAAAGGTAAGAAATGAATAAATTATTATTCAAGATAACTAATTAAAGTTATCAAATAAATCAAATTAATGATTTATAAAGACTAAGATAAATTTATCTAGTCACAAATCTGTAAAAACAGATAAAAAATATGAACAATTTTTTATACCAAATGTTGTTATCTTTACTAAGCAATTATAATTTATCACATATATCGACAAATGTCAACACTTTTTTAGTTTTTTTTTATTTATTTTTTTGCTAAAAATATTTTTCTATATTTTTATATTAAAATAAGTCTATTATTTAATCATAATAAACTTATTTGATTTTATATTAACAGTAATTTAGTACCATTTAAAATATGAGCCTCTTTAAAAGTTAAGGTTGTATTATAAATTTCACATGTATCACTATTCATTAAAGCATGATTTAATTTTATAGGATATGCTCCTTCTGATAACTCGGCAACACCTTTTACTAAATCAATAATAACATTAGCAATTTTTCTTGCTGCAGGAATAAAAACATTATATTTAACATCAAGTTCAGGTACATACACTTCAACTAATACTTTAGTATTCATTAAAATAATTCCTCCACATCTTTGTTTTTCTCTTTTTCTAATTTTTGATTTTCTTCTATAAGAGTGTTTTCATCAAACTCAAGCAACTTAACTAAAGCATGTTTTCCATTTACAACACTATATCCAAAATCGTTGGTAATTGTAGTTTGAAGAGTTCTATCGCTACTTCTTGTAAGTTTAATTGAGAATTGATTAGAAATCCCTTCTCCAACCCAAATAGCATGATCTGGATTATTAATGGTTTTAAACCAATTTTCAAATTCATATTTTTTGAAGTTATCAATAGAATCAATTACAACAAAATTAATTAAATTAGTATTTTTATGAATATTAAATAAATTAGAAATAATTTCATCTAAATTAACAGAAACTTTTGATTTAAAATTATCAAATCCATAGATTACAAATACAATTGGTTGATATTTTAAAGTTCCATTAACATCTCCACTTGCTTTTATCTCTTCATTAATGATATTTAAACTTTCATTTGTACTATTCAACAACAAATCAAAATTAGTATTATATTTCATAATATTAGAATAATTATTAGTAATTAAATTACTAGAATCTAATAAATATGTTTTAAACTTATTAGTTGTATTAAAAATTGATAATAATTCTTTTGTAAAAGATAATGTATTTTCTAGTTCAGATCCAGTGATTTTATTAAAGAAATTTTTTCTAAAATCAAATAAACATGTATCTAAAGTATCTTTATAAATTCCAATTGGAATATTATTTAAATTATCAATTTTATCTCTTACAAGTGACATATTAACTTTATCTGGTAGTACTGGAACTCCAAGTGCTTTATTTGGATATTTTTGTTTTAATTCTTCTGCTAATTTTCTAAAGAATTCACTTGACTCTTCTTTTCTTGATGGATGTGCTATTTGAAACTCATATATTATATCATTTATTTTAGTTAGTCCACGTCCTACTCCTTTAGATGGAGTTATAGTAGTTTTTCCTAAAATAGAATAATAATCACTCTTATCGTTTAATTCAAGACCATACACAAGTTTAAAGTTTTGACTTAATTTAAATCTAACTGAATTTGTACCACTTGCACTTATCATAAAATATATTCCAAACCTTGGACATTCTCTTGTATATTTGGATAAGATATCCGAATAATCTGGGTATAATTCCTGGAAAGAATCAAATCCATTAATTATGATAACAATGGATGGAATCTTTTTTCCCGTTGCTTTTTTGTACTCAACAATAGAACCAGCATAATTAATAAAAAGTTGTTTTCTTTGTTCTAAGTATGTATTAATTAATTTAAATAAGTTCTCTAATTTATCCTTATCACTTGATAAAATAACATCACCAACATGAGGAATTCCTCTTAAATTTTGCATTGTTTCACTTGCAAAGTCTAAAATATAGAAATTAACGTCATCTGGTGTATAAGTTGTTGCACATGAATAAATGGTTGTTGTAAGAAATAATTCTTTTCCTGAACCTGGAATTCCATAGATTAACGCATTTCCAAATTCACTCAGTGGAAGTGTTAATAAATTTTGTTGTTGATTAACAGGATCATCATATTCACCTATTACTGGATTAATTAAAATATCTGGTTTATAATTATATTTATTTTTTAAAGCATCAACTTTAATAAATGCGCCAATTTTATTAAGCCACAATTGATTTACCATAATATTTTCTTTATCAGCAATATCATCAAGATAATTAATAATATTAGTAATTTCTTCCCCACTTGATTTTATATTTTTCTTTTTATTAGTTTTAATAGTTTTAAAGACTTGACCAAAGTTATTGATAAAGTCAATTCCCATATCAACTTTTTTAATTCTAAAATCACTAGGATAATAAGGAGCACCTGTCCATGCACTTTGTCCATAATAGAAGTATTCATTAAATCCAACTTGTAAATAGAAAGCCCCAGTGTTAGTAATACTTGCAGCATCTGGTCGTTTTAACATATCTATTGAATCGCTTCTATCCTGTACTTTTAGGCAAACTTTAAAACGTGAATTAGACCAAATTTGATCATTTACTACACCACTTGGTTTTTGAGTTGCTAAAATCAAATGAACACCAAGAGAACGTCCGATACGAGCAATTGACATCAGTTCATCCATAAATTCTGGTTGTTGCATTTTAAGTTCAGCAAACTCATCACTTATAATAATTAAATGACTAAGTGGAACGTCCACTTGCCCATTTCGATATAATTTTTGATATTTATATATATCAATTGTTGATTCATTAACCTTATCACGTGCTTCATTAAATATTTTTTGACGACGTCTAAGTTCTGAATTTAAACTTGTTAAAGCTCTTGTAATTTCTGCTTGATCAAGGTTTGTAATTGTTCCTGCAACATGAGGAAGTTTCATACCTGTATCCTTGTTTTCAAAAGCTCCAGCAAGTCCACCACCTTTATAATCAATAAGTACAAAACTTACTTCATAAGGGTGATAATTAATTGCCATTGACAAAATATAAGTAATAATAAATTCCGATTTACCAGAACCAGTCATACCGGCAATTAAACCATGTGGTCCATGAACTTTCTCATGAACATCTAAGAATACAAAATCACCATTTTCACCGATTCCAACAGGAGCTTGTAAGCTATTAATAGGATTAGATTCTTTCCATCGAGATAAAACATTTAACTGTTCGACACGCCCTACATTATACATTTCAAGGAATGTATAAGTTTCAGGTAAATGAAACCTTCCTTTTCCAACTTCAATTGGTACATTGCTAATTTTATCAGTTATTAATTTCATACTAAAAGTATTTAAATCAGCAATAAACTCTTGTCTAATTCCACTAGTAAGGTCTGGTTCTAACATTAAACTTGTTTCATTGGAAATATTAACAAATACTTTAGCCTCATCAGGCAATCTTCTTAAATTTCTATCAATTGCTATAATACTAAATCCATAATTAATTTCTTCATTTAATAATTTATCAAATATTTCTAAGTTACGAATATTTTTATAATTATCAGTAATAATTACATAATATGGAAGATGACTTTTATAATCCTCATTACTAATACTTCCACCTTCTCTATCTTTGTATTTTCGATTCATAAATTCATTTAATAAATAGCCTGATATTTGATTTACTTCCTCTTTGCAAGTTCCAAAGAAACGGAACGTTTTTTCATCATTCCAAACAAAAGGAGTAAGTTTTAAATATTCAAAATAATTTTCATTTTCTTCTCTTGTTAATATTACTAATTTTAAGTCTTCATAAGAGTGATATGCTAACAGTTCAAGAATAATTGTTTCTAGAAAAGAATATCCATTTTTTACATCTGAAGTAATTGCAACAACATTTTTTTCTGTTAAAGAAATTGTAACTGGAACATCCTTAATTTTCTTTTTTTCTCCACCTAGTTCTTGTAATTTCTTTTTTAAATTATCTTCAACTAATGTAAATCTTTCTTTTTCATAATTAACTTCAATCTTAGCATCAATATCTCCAATTCCAAGTCGAATTGTTAAAAAATCATCATGAGTTATTTTTCTTTCCCAAAGAGTCGATTCTTTATTCATAATCATAGAAAAACATTTTTCATTAGTAGAGTTATTTTCTACTAAAATGGCTTTTTGTTCAGTTATTTTATTATCAATCTCAATTTTTCTTTCATCAAGATAATTGGAATACTTATCTTGTCTTAATTTTTCCTTATTTTTATTTTTATTTTTTTCATAGATTCTTGTAATAATTGGAATTAAAAGTGAGGAAAACAACATTGCTCCCGTCATTAAAATTGATGGCATTAAATCTTTTGGATCGGCTCCTTCATTAAGTCTTGAAATTACAGTATATAAACTCATAGAACTAGAAGCTGCCATAGTCATAGATGATGCCATTGTTAAAAGAAAAGGACTACTTTCAGGATCTTGATTTTCAGGAGGAGAATCAATACTAAATTTTTCTTCTTGGATATTTCTTTTAAATCTTGGATTACGAAAGAAATAATCTTCTTCATTGTATATTTCAAGTTCCTCTTCAATTTCTCCTTGCAAAGCAACTTCCGATAATCTAATAGATTTTAACTTTTGAGCATTAAGTCTTACCATATTATTTGGATTGTTAATAATCATAAAATTTCCTAACACCACAATACGAAGTCCTATTAGAAATAATACATCTCCATTATATAATCTTTCTTTTTTAACACTTTTGTTATTTAAATAAATAAAACTAGTATCACTTACTACTTCAATATACCAAGCATTATCATAATAAATTTTAGCATTAAAGTTTCCTAAAAAATTATTTTGATATAAAATATCAGAATTAGTATTTCCAATTAAAATATTAGCATCAACAACTTGATAAAGAGTAGTATTTTCAAAAGTTGGAAGGCAATACAAAATATATTTATAGTCACTTTTTCGATATAAAATTTCACATGAAAAATAATCAAATAAATTAACACTAAAAACTTTTTGTCCATTTACGATAATAGAAGTATCCTCAGTATTTGTAAGTACCCATTTACCATTATTTTCTTTAATAGTAATTAAATCTACTTGATTTCCATTATTATCAATGTCAACTATTTGAAAATCTCCATATATTGTATTTGGAAGAGTAGTTGTAATAATTCTTTCTTTTTTTAAAACTAATATTTTCATACCATCACCTATTATAAAATAATAATATCATAAAATGAACAGAAAAAAAAGAAGTTTTGTAATCTTTTTTTAATATGATTATAAAACTACTCATTTACTTTATAAATTATTTTCAAAAGTTTGCATTTTGGCTTTTTTTATCATTTCAATTCCTTTTCCATAAATATAAATATTATCTATCTCTTTATCATTTAAAAGAACTACTTCGTAATAATTATCAGGATTATTTCTCTCTTTTTCTTCTCCACCCAAAATTGGAGTTCCGCCTAAATAATTTACTTGAAAATAATGACATATTCCTGTATCGTATTCTTCCATTCCTAAATAAGAATGTATAGAAACTTTTAAACTAACTTCTTCTTCTATTTCACGAATACAAGCCTCTTCTAATGATTCATTACCCTCGACTCCTCCACCAGGAATTGCATAATAATGAAGATAGTTATGTCCATCTTTTCGGATTCTTTTTAAGAGAACTACTTTATCATCAATAAATATAATTCCTCTTGAAACTACTCTTTTCATTAGTATTGTAATCCCCATATTACATGATATTTAGCATCTTTTCCACAGCAAACACATTTTCCTGTTATAAATGAATCATCTGTAATACAACGTGATTTACATCCACGTATTTCTTTTATTTTAATTTCACATTCTTCTTCTCCACACCAATCAGCATGAATAAAACCTGGCTGTGTATTTAAAATATCTTTCATTTCATCTAAATTTTTAGCTTCAAAGGTTAAAGCATCTCTTCTTTCTTTAGCTTTCTCATATAAATTCTTTTGTATTCTATCAAGTAAATCCTTTGTATATTCTAAAATATTACTATCTAAATCAATTACTTCTTTTTCTGATGTATCACGTCTTGTAAAAGTTATTTTTCCGTTTTCAAGATCACGAGGTCCTATTTCAATTCGAACAGGAATTCCATTTACTTCTGCCTCTGCAAATTTAAATCCAGGAGATTTTTCTGTATTATCAAGGTAAGTTACAATTTGATTATCATTTAATTCTTTTTTTATTTTTAAGGCTATTTCCATGACTTTATTATCTTTTCCAATTGGAATAATTACCACTTGTTTTGGAGCAATTTTTGGAGGTAGTACTAAGCCTTTATCATCACCATGAACCATGATAAGTCCACCTATCATTCGGGTTGCGGTTCCCCATGATGTTTGATAAACAAATTCTTCTTTATTTTCTTTATTTTGAAATTTAATATTATATGCACGAGAAAATTTTTGTCCAAAATAGTGACTAGTTCCCGCTTGAAGTGATACTCCATTATACATAAGAGCTTCATTTGTTAAAGTATATTCAGCACCGGCAAATTTTTCTTTCTCTGTTTTTCTCCCCGTAATACTTGGAATGGCTAGAATTTCATGGTGAAACCATTTATAAACATCCATCATTTGTTGAGTTTCACGTTCTGCTTCTTCTTTTGTTGCATGAATAGTATGTCCTTCTTGCCATAAAAATTCACGACTACGAAGAAATGGACGAGTTTCATGCTCCCATCTTAATACATTACACCATTGATTATATAGCATTGGCAAATCTTTATAAGATTTAACATGAGTTGCATAATAATCACAAAACATTGTTTCACTTGTTGGTCTTATACAATGTCTTTCTTCTAATTTATTTGCACCACCTTCAGTAACCCAAGCAACTTCCGGAGCAAAACCTTCAACTAGTTCTCCTTCTTTCTTTAATAAATTTTCTGGAATTAACATAGGCATTTGAACATTAACATGTCCTAATTCTTTAAATTTTTTATCTAGTATTTCTTGCATTTTTTCCCAAAGTGCATAACCATTTGGTTCGATGGCAATACATCCCTTTACACTGGTATAACTTGCAAGACGGGCAGCCATCACGACATCTGTATACCATTTGGCAAAATTCTCATCTCTTTTTGTTATTTTATTATTCATATACTTCATCCTTTCTTATAGAAAAAAGATGATACCAAGGAGTCAATAGACGGTACCATCCCTTTTTTAACTTTTTTTGATAACGGAATCTCCGTAACATATTTCTATATTCTCTTTAGAGACAGGAGTTATAAGAAATTAACCCTTGTTTTCACTTTTCCAAGGTCCCTCTAGATAATTTATTTATAACATTTCTCATCACAAGATTTACAATTAAATATTACCAAATTTTTTCTTATTTTTCAAGCAATTTATAATAATTTATAAAAAATATTTTTATTCTACTGTTACACTTTTAGCAAGATTTCTTGGTTTATCTATATCAAGTCCTAATTTAAAAGAAACATTAAAGGCTAACATTTGTAATGGAATAATTGTTAAAATACTTGATACTAAATCAAAAGTATTTGGAATTTCAATTTTATCATCATACGCACTATCATCTACTAAAATATTTGACTTTTTAACAAGCAGTACATATGCACCTCGAGATTTTACTTCTTTAATATTGCTAATTGATTTTTCACATATTTTTTCATCAGTTACAATAGATACTACTGGTGTTTTCTCTTCTATTAAAGAAATAGTCCCATGTTTTAATTCTCCAGCTGGGTATGATTCTGAATGAATATAAGAAATTTCTTTTAATTTTAAAGATCCCTCTAAGCAAGAATAGTAATCAAGTTGTCTTCCAATAAAAAATACATTTTTTTTGGAATATATTTTATTAGTAAGATTATTATAATCTAATTTTAATAAATCATCGATATATTGAGGTAATTTTAAATAATCAGTTTTTATTTTATCTTTTAAGTTATTATCTATATTTCCTTTTATAACTCCTAATTTATAAGCTATTAAACTAAACGTTAAAACTTGAAGAGTATAGGCTTTGGTAGTTGCAACAGCAATTTCACATCCTGCATTAATATAGATTACTTCATCGCATTCTCTTGCAATTGTAGATCCAATCACGTTAACAATACCAAGCGTTGTTGCCTGATATTCTTTTGCAAGTCGTAGGGAGGCAATGGTATCAGCTGTTTCTCCTGATTGAGATACCAATATAACCAAAGTATCTTTATCAATAAATTTCTCTTTATAACGGTATTCAGATGCAACATAAGATTGAACTTCAATATGACCATATTTTTCAATAAAATAAGAACCAACAAGTCCAGAGTGATATGCGCTACCACAAGCAACAATTTGAATTTTTTTATACTTTGATATATCAGGAATTAACTTAAAATTTTCAAAATAATAATCTAAAAATTCTTTAACAACTTTAGGTTGTTCATAAATTTCTTTTAACATAAAATGACTATAGCCATTCTTTTTAGCAGTAGTTAAATCATAATTAAAAGTATTATATTTTTTATTTATTATATTTTTTTTACTATAAAATGTAATACTTTCCTTACTAAGCTTTGCTACTTCACCTTCTTCTAAAAAATAAAACTTTTTAGAATACTCTAAAATTGCTGGAATATCTGATGCAACAAAAGTTCCAAGTTCATTTTGGGTAAGTACTAATGGACTACCTTTTCTAAGCGCATAAATATTTTTATCTTGTTGAAAGATGATTAAAAAAGCATAACTTCCTTTTAAAATAGTTTGAATTTGTTCTAAAGTTTCCAAAATATCATTGTTTTTTTTATATATAGAATCTATTAAAGAACATGCAATTTCTGTATCAGTTTCACTTTTAAATGAATAACCTTCTTTTTCTAAATTGTCTTTTAATTCTTTATAATTTTCAATAATTCCATTATGAACAAGCGTAACTCTTCCAACCATATGGGGATGAGCATTTATTTTACTTGGTTTTCCATGAGTTGCCCATCTTGTATGACCAATACAAAGATTTGAGTTATCATTATTTAATAACTTTTCAAGTTCACTTATTCTGCCCTTTTCTTTTATTATCTTTATTTTTTCATTAAAAAAATAAGCAATTCCTGCAGAATCATATCCTCTATATTCAAGACTTTTTAAACCTTTTATAACAATAGGAATGGCATTTTTTGATCCATTATATCCCATAATTCCACACATAATATCCTCCTTTTTTTGATATATTATATTTTAGTAGTTATAATCATCATACAAATTCAAGTAATAATGACATCCTTATCATCCAAATAATTATAACCTTCATAATATTTTATACCATAACTAAAAAAAAAGATAAATATTTTTAAGATATTTTACATATATTTAACATGGTGATTTTATGATTTACTATATAAATTTAATATTTTTTTATTCTTTATTAGGTTTTATTCTAGAAAGTAATTACTTTAAATATAAAAATGTTAATATACATAGTAGTATTTTCCTAGGTCCTTATACTTTTGTATACGGATTTGGAATGTTTTTTTGTCTAGAACTAAAAAAAGTATTGGGAAATTTACCAAATATTTTCTTAAATTACCTTTTTTATTATTTATTATTTACTATAACTACTACTATTGTAGAATTCTTAGGAGGTCATATTATCCATTATTTTTTAAAAATAGATAAATGGAATTATTCTAATAAAAAATATCACTTTGGAAAATATATTACTTTAACAAATTCTCTTATTTGGGGTATTTTAGCAACCCTCATGGCTTTTTATTTTCATCCCTTTTTTAAAAATCACATTTTAACAACAACACCAGATTATTTTACTTATATTGTTTGTTTTATCTTTTTTATTGATTTCATTCTTTTGGTAAAAAAAATAATAAAGAATATTTAATCCTTTATTATTTTAATTAATTACTATTTTTTATATCGACTAAAGCATTTATTAAATAATTATAATCATTTAAAGTTAAGTCTTTGCTATTTAAAGATATCTCTTTATAAATTTTTTGAATTTGATTATAATCATTTTGATTATTTTTTAATTTTTCTATATCATTCATGATATTATCTAAATAATTACTCTTGCCAAATACTACGTCCATATCTTTGATTTCAACATTTAAATCATTATTATCTTTAAATAATTCATCCATACTAGATAATAAATAATTTTTTGATAATTTAGATTCTGATAATGTTTTTTTCTTAATTGGTCTAATATCTATATAATCGTTATAGTTGTTAATAGGCTTCATGTCAACATAATTTGTTTGATGTTTTAAAGACTCTAAATTATTATATTCTGGAATACTATCTTCTGCCGTTAAACTATTATAGGTAGTAGGTTCTTTAATTTTAGAAATTTTTCTCGGTACTTCTTGAATTTTACTATATTCTTCTTCATTAATTACTGAATCTAAAATTAATTGTTTCTTTTTCTTAAATTCAAATTTTCTTGTTAATTTAGAAGAAATTCTAGCTACTAAAAGTAGTACAATCCAAATTAGAAATAATTTCATACTTAAACTAATCAAGTTTAATAAATTATTATTAGTATAAATACTTAATGATTCATATATATTAACATTATTTTTTAATACATTATCTATTATTAAATAAAATATTATATTAAATAGTACAAAAAATACTATATTCATATGTCTTAGAATTTTGTTATCTTTTTCTATAAACATTGATTTCATTAAAATAATATTAATAAGAATAATAACCAATGTATAAATTGCTAAATTTGGAAAAAACAAAAGAATAAAAATATTATCAATTAAATAATCTATAAATAATAGTATTTCTTTGTGATAAAACCAAAGTAATATCCCAAGTCCAACTATATATCCAAGAATACAAAGAATTTTAAAAACTTTTTTGTTTTTTATTCGATTTGCAAATTCTAAAATTAAAAGTGATCCAAGTCCAATTATTGAAATATAAAAAACATATTGATTAGAAATAAATATATTTAATAATATTTTTAATTGTTCTAAAATATTTACTTGTATCATTTTTTACCCCCCTTTTTATATTTTTTAAATATCTCTTACTTCTTCTAGTTCTAATATATAAACTGTTTGTTTTGTTTTTGAATTTTTAGTACATGTTACAAGTGTTAAACATGTTTTTTCTCCATCACGATAAATAATAATTTTTCCAGTTTTTTCTTGTTCGTATATATTTACTATTTTATAAGTATATCTTTTATTATTATAATTTACGTAAGCAATATCACCATTTGTTAATTTATAAAGATTTTTAAAATATCCTAAATAACTTGTTCCAGAATGAGCTGCAATAATAAAATTTCCTTTTTCTACATCTGGATATGTGGAACCTGAAACAACTTGAATGTTTTTGCTTACCGTATTATATTTGGAATTAATATCAGTAAAGCCTTTATTTAAATTTATTTTAGGAATTTCCAAAGATCCTATATAATATTTTAAATAAGGATCAACATACACTTCTTCTTTTTTTTCTTCTTTTGTTTCTTGAAAAGAAGAAGTAGAATCATCTAAGGTGTCTACTTCTTCTTGAATCTCATATATTTCCTCATTTCTTTCTAACAATAAATTATTCATATATGAATAAGCATAATCAACTTTTTCATTAAAATAATTACTTAATAGAAAACATATACCTAAAGTAAATAATACTACTCCTAAAAAAACTATTATTTTTTTAGAATGATTTTTTTGCATAGAAAACCAATCCTGTTCCAAGTAACATTAATACTGCTGCTCCAATAATAGATGCAGTACTAACATTTAAATCAGTAATAGGTACATCTGTATATCTTGCATTATACATTACAACACTTGTAACACTTCCATCATCTTTTATGGTAAATGATATAGTTTCTTGACTTAAAGCATATCCTTTTGGTGCAATGGTTTCTGTTAATGTATATTCTCCAGGATTTAATCCTTCGATATAATGTGGAGTACTTTCAGATACCCA
>ONSF01000062.1 GCA_900320425.1 uncultured Eubacteriales bacterium
CTTTAAAATCTTTATCAAAATGTTTTCCCATAAAAATAACACCTCACTTTCTTGAGATGTTATTTTATATTATTATGTTCTTTTTTTTAAGTGTCAAAAATTGAGTTCACTTCAAAATAAAGTTCGAATCATTAGATTAAAAATAAAAAACCTTATAAAATAAGGCTTTACAAACTAATGGTCGGGAAGACAGGACAAGAAAAGTTTAGTATTTGTATTAAAATTTTCTTAAAATTTGAAGGTATATTACTTTATATTCCTTTAAGATTCTCTTAATTTCAAAATTTTTAAGGGCAAATTAAGGGAGGAAATTTATGACATTTAGAATTAATAAAAATAGAAATTATACAGTAATGAGTAATTATCATTTAAGAGATAAAAATTTATCTTTAAAGGCAAAAGGTCTTTTATCATTTATGTTAAGTTTACCAGACAATTGGGATTATTCAATGAATGGACTTGTATTTATATGTAAAGAAAATATTACATCCATTAGATCTACACTATCTGAACTAGAAAAATTTAATTATTTAAAACGAGAACAAGTTAGAGATAAAGAAGGAAAATTCAAATATAATTATTTAATCTATGAAGAACCATATAACCCAACACGGCATATAGAAAATCTACATACGGATAATCTTCATACAGATAATGTTAGACAAATAAATACTAATGAAATAAATACTGAATTAATAAATACTAATAACAAAGATAAAATAGATAAAAGCAAAATGCCACTGATTTGGGAATTAGTAGTTAGAAATTATATAGAAGATAATGATTTAGATATACCTAAATATAATGATTTATTTAATGAATTATTAAAAACTTATGATTTTTTAGAATTAAAAATTGCAACTTGTTATATCATTAAGCATTATAAATCTAATAATGGTTTAGATGAAAATGATAGAATTATTAAAGATAAATTTAATTATTTTAAAAATTCTATTATTAATAATTTAACTAAACTAAATGAAATAATTGATTTAGATTATGAATAAAAATTACTGTAAAATATAACTAAAAAATACTTGCTTAGGTAGGTATTTTTTTATATTATTTCTATTTTATTTTTGTTATAGCAAGCACTGAATTTGTCTGACTCAAATTCGCATGATGGGAAATCCCATACCCTTCTATAAATATTAAAAAAATTAGTTAATTTTATTAAAAACTAGATTTACAAAACTAAAGATAACAATAAATATATATAACAATCTGAAGAACTTTATTCATGTAGAATATTTAATAAAAAGACAGTTAAAAATATAAAAAATCAAATGAAAAGAATGATTATGAGATATAGTCATTCTTGTTTTAATATAAATTTATTTTTTTAATATTTTGCTTTTTTCTTCATTAATTGGTTCTATTTTATAACCAGTTTCTTCATATATTAAATCAATTAAATATGTTCTTATTAATTCAATATCATCTCGAATTAATACCAAATCTTCTCTCCCAGCAAAACGAGAATAATTCCTAAAATTGCATACTTCACATTTTTGTCCAAATTCATCATATAACCTTAAACATATACATCCACTAAGTATTTTACTACAAAAATCACGTTCTACCTTAAATAATTTTTTTAATATTTCTTTATACTGAGTATTATTACTATATAATAATTTTTTTAAAGTTTTAGAATTTTTGAAATTTGTAAATTCTAGATCATTTATCTTTTCCCAATTAAATGTTCCAATATTAATGTCTTCTAATGTTGATGGAATTACCACTTTACATGCATCTTGATTATAAAATGCAAAACCATCAATATGTTCTAATCCTTCATTAAATTTAAGCATTTTTAATTTTATAGTTTCAAAAATACTACCTTTAATATATCTCAATGTAGATGGGAATACAACACAAATATCATCTTGATCTTTTACTTTATTTTCTAAATCTTTCCTCATTGTCAATAAAAATGGATGATTATCTTTTCCAGAATCTGATATTCCTTTTATTCCGTCTGGAATTTTATATATACTTTTTATATCTTCTTTGCTCATTATTTCTCTTAAACAATCCAAACTATAAATATCATAACTTAATGAAGCATTTTTTACTTCACCTGCATCACAAACGCTCGTTAGAACCTTACAAAATGTTTCTAATGGGATTTTTTCTTCAAAATACATACCTACGCGATAATAAAAACCATTATGATATTTAGATCTATATTCTTTAAATTCTTCAAAAAATTTCTTTATACCGTTTTCTTTTTCAAATGCAAGAATTAAGGCAATTAACATATGAGTTTCCAATATTTTTTCATAATCAAAATATTTTCCAGTTTTAAGAAAACTATCTAAGATATTTCCGATTATTTTTACTTTACTATCATTTACTTTTTTTAATTCTCTTGAATTTAAATGATTACTATAAATATTTAATAATTTTTTCCCTTCTATACAATTTAAATTATAAATATCATGTATTTTTTTACTTATTATATCCTC
>ONSF01000088.1 GCA_900320425.1 uncultured Eubacteriales bacterium
AGGAATGCTTAATTAGTTGGGTGATTAATTGCCATACCTTATCTTGAAAAGAAAGGGGGCGATTGTGATGAATAAGAAAGATTTTTTAATAACTTCTTTAATTATTCTAAACTTCCTTTTAGTTATATTACTTTTTGTAGTATTAATATAAAAGAAAAATCACCTAACTCAGCAATGATTTAGGTGAAACATAAATTATTTATGGCAACACTCAACATAGCGAATTAAGTGTTCCTTTTTTTATTTTACGTCAAATCAACTTGACATATACATGTTATCATAAATATACAAAAAAGTCAAAATAAATTTGATACACCATTAAATAATGTTATTAATTTATGATAATGTTAGTATATAAAAAAGAAAGATATTTATTCTTTCTCATAAATTTAGTCTTAATTTTTATAATCTTCTTTAATTTCTTTTTCTTTTATCTCTACATTTGAAATACTATCAAATTTTTTCTTAATTTTTTCTGTAGTAACCGAAAAAGCTTCAATATCTTTATTTACTGTTACTACACTTTTTGATAATTTATCAAATCTATCTTTAAATCTCGAAAATTCTATTCCTAACCTATTTAATTCTTCATGAATAATACTCGTATATTTATCTCTTTCAATATTTTGAATAATTATCATAATCATAGTAAGTGTTGAAATTAAAGTTGTAGGACTTGTTAACCAAACTCTTTTTCTATATGCATATTCTACCAAATCAGAATGATAAGCATTAATTTCTGCAAAAATAGCTTCGGCTGGTATAAACATCATAGCTTGATTACTAGTCTCTCCTTCTATAATATATTTATCATGAATAGCATCTATGTGTTTTTTTACATCAATTTTAAATTGCTTAAAAGCCATAGTTCTTGCATCATCACTTTTCTTTTTATCAACCATAATTCTATAGTTTTCTAAAGGAAATTTTGAATCAATGGCAATCATTCCAAGTGGCTTAGGTGCAAATACAACAGAATCAGCAATATATCCATTAGACAAAGTAAATTGAGTTTTATAAATTGAATCATTTCTTTCTCCAAAAACATTTTTTAAAATATTATAAAGATTTACTTCTCCAAATATTCCTCTCGTTTTTTTATCAGTTAAAATATTTTCAAGAGAAATAATATCAAGAGATAAAGTATCAATCTTTTTTTGAGCTTCATCAATTTTAGAAAGACGTTCTAAAACATTTATAAAAGTTTTATTAGTTTTATCAAAATTCTCATCAATTCTCGTATTTACTTTATTATTAATTTCATTTAGTTTATTTTCTAATTTATCATTAACTTTATCAAAATTTAAAGTCATATCTTTATTTAAGTTATCTTTAAAATCATTTATTTCTTTATTAATATTTATTTCAAATCTTGAAAGTCGCTCTAAAAAGTCCATAGTATTATCCTTAGGACTTTTTAATTTTATTAGCAAAACTATGTTAATAACTACTAAAATTACTACTAAACAAAGAATTATAATACCTATAATATCCATTAAATCTCTCCAATTACAGTAATTATCATAGGACGACAATCAGTCGTTTCATAGAAATATTTTCCTAAAGTATTTCTGATTTCTAATTTAATATTATTATAATCTACATAGTTTTTTAACGTATTATTTTTTATAATTTGCTCAGAAATAACACTACTTTCTTTTAAAATATCCAAGTTATCTTTTACAAAAATAAATCCTCGCGTAAGAATTTCTGGTCCAGCAAGAATCTCTTTCGTTTTTTTATCAATTGTTGCTGTTACAATTACAATTCCAGCTTCTCCAAGCATTTCTCGATCTTTTAAAACTATTTCTCCAATATCATTTTGACTTTTTCCATCAATTAATACTTCATCAACTTTTATATATTTTGTATCATTCACTAGTTTTCCATTTACAAAAGTAACAACATCACCATTTTGTTTTAATAAAATATTTTCTTTAGGAATACCTAATTTATAAGCTAAATCTCCATTATCGACTTGATCCTTATAATTTCCTTTAACAGGAAAATAATATTTTGGATTCATTAACTGTATCATTAACATTAAATCTTCTTTAGATGGATGAAATAACAAATGATCTTTTCCATTTAAAGCAACAACATTGATTTTCTTCTTTGCAAATTCATCCATGATTAAAACCATTCTTTTTTCAACTCCCAAATACATTGGTTCAGTGATAAAGATTGTATCAGTACTCATTAATTTTATATATCGATCATTATCTTTTAAAATTTTTTCTAAGTTAGCATAAGGTTTTTCTTTTAAATCACTAACTAAAACAATAACTCCTTTTTCATTTAAATTACTTAAATCACCAATTTTATTTTTGTTAATCGATAAATAATTTAATTCTAAAGAACGATTAATAATATCATTTAATAGTTTTCCCATTACAACAATTCTTCGATTAGTCTTTGATACTTCATCAAATATTTCTTGAATTCTATAAATATGAGCTGGTAAGACACTCATAATAATTCTATCTTCATTTTCATGTAAAACTTTTCTAATAAATCCACCTACTCTGTGTTCTGGTGTTGTAAATCCAGGTTTCTCGGAATATAAAGACTCCGTCATTAAACATAAAACATTTTGTTTTCCAACATAAGCAAGACGTCCAATATCACATGAAAAATTGTTAGTCATGGTAGGATCAAAGATAAAATCTCCCGAATAAACAATACTTCCATCTTCAGTATTTAAAACAAATAAAGTACTATCGGGAATTGAATGAGTTACTCGGATTGGAAAAATCGTTTTATCACCGAAAATAAGTGGTACATGAAATTTAAATTCATGAAGACTTTTAGCTTTTACCTTATCAAGTTCAAGTTGAAACTTAAGTATCTCCATTGTATACTTTGCTGCATATATAGGTATTTCTGGTAAATCCATTAAAATATCAGAAATGGCTCCTAGATTTGATTCATGTCCATGAGATAAAAAAATTCCCTTTATTCTTTTCCTATTTTCTTTTAAATAATCATAACTTGGTATAATATAATCTATTCCTAAATATCTATCTCTTGGATATTTAAGTCCTGCATCAAATACAAAAATATCTTTATCTACTTCACATATATACATATTTTTTCCATCTTCATTTAATCCACCTAATGCAAAAATATTTATTTTACTCATAATAATCCTCCTCTCTTTATTATCTATTTTTTATATAATCTACAAATTTATATTTTGAAAATAAAGTTTTAGCTTCCAAATCAAATAATTTTAAATTAACTAAAGCTAAATCACATATATTTTTTTGTTCACTTGCAGATAAAGTTGCCGATGAAAATTCCTTATCGCAAGTAAAATTATCATCTTTATACTCACCCTTAAACCAAATATTAATATTATTTTTATAATTTACACGATAAGAATAAATAATTTCTTCAGATTTATAATCATAGGTTGCATTCATAGATGTTTCCATATTATTTTTGATATCATTTATTTCCATCATATAAGTATAATCTCCTAAACTAAATGATGTCTTCTTTATACTAGAATCTTCTTTAACTAATAAATCTTCATATTCACTTTCTAGATATCCTTTACTAATTAAATATGATTTAATTTGTTCTTTCATACTTGGTTTAAAAAAGTAATTTACTCCTGCTATTACTCCTACTATTACTACTAAAATTATTAAAAATTTTATATACTTTTTCATAAAATCCTCCTATTATTTGTAGTTTCTTTTTTTATTTACTAATAGCAGCAAGTTTTTCTTTAGCATCATAAGTATAACCAAATGGATCACTTCTTTCATCAGGAAAATCATAAAAAATCCAATATTTTATGTCTGAATTTCTTTTATATACAGTATATACATAGGTTCTATCTCGAACATATTCATTTCTATTATTTTTATTTCCACTCATACCATCAGTTTTAATTGATAAAACATCACCACAAGAAACACAATCATGTTCATTTATATATGATGGATATTTTCTTTGTCCTTCAACAACAACTTTTCTAACAGCTTCTTTTACTTCTGGTTTTAATTTTGTTGCACCATAACTTCCAGTTTTAATTGGATTCCACCAGTTTCTAGAAGAAGATTTAAATAAATAATCATAAAGTGTTCCACTATATCTACTTAAAATATACTTATTTATCATTAATTCTGCTTCAGCTGCGGCACCTTTGGGACTTCCTTGTTCTCTTTGACAAACCTTAGCAATATCATCAAGTTGTTTATCAGTAACACTATATTTTTCTCCAATTCTAATTGCATCACTTCCAAATGAACAATAACTTACTGGATTTACCATAAAAGAAGCCGAAAGAGAATTATTAGCTAAATAATTATTACTTAAAGCTAAAACACTCGTCTTATTTTCTTTATTATTATCATAATATCCCATATTAGATGCTGTATTATTTACAGCACAAATATTACTAGATAAAATATTATTTAAACTGTTCATATCATCTTGATATTGTTGTTGATATACACCATTAGATTGTTGAAATGCTAAAGTTTGTTCCAACTCTTCCTTTTCAACATAATAATCAATATTTTTAATATTTGCAACACACTCTGAATAATTAACGGTCATTCCTGTAACAGTTTCAATAAAGCTCATCAAAACACCTACAAAAGTCGGAACCATAAATACAACAATTGCTGCGACAATTCTTTTGGTTATCTTTTCTTTTCCGTTCTTATCATTTACATCAATAATTTGATGATATATATCTAATATAAGTTTAAAAATTAGAAGAAGTGGTACAACAAATCTCATAACATTCATAGCTATATTAAAAAACTTAAGAATTCTTAAAAATAAAACATTTTCACATATCATATAATTCACTCCAATTAATAAAGAAATTATATCATAAATTAGGTATATATTTCAATCAAAAAAGTCTTAAAAATAAATTTTAAGACAAATTATTATTTAAATAAATTTTTAATAATTGAATTTATTCCTTTATTAATAAGTTTATCAGTTGTTTTATTAACTACTTTCTTTCCTAATTTATAACCTACAGAATTTTTTCTTTCTCTTTCTTCTTCTTTTTTCTTTTTTTCTTCTTCTCTTTTTATTCTAGCTTCTTCTTTTTGTTTTTCTAAAAGTGCTTTTTGTTCTTCTCTTTTAATTCTTGCTTCTTCTTTTTGCTGTTCAAGAAGTGATTTTTCCTCAAGTTTCTTTTGGGTTTCTAAGGCTTTAGCTTTTTCTTCTTGTTCTTTTTTTTCTTTTTCTTCTGTATACATTTTTTCAAGAACTATATGAGCAGCATCATCTTTAACTTCCACATTTTCATACTTACCACAAAACTCGGAATTATTAATTATTTTATTTCTTTCTATATTATCAATCGTTCCCATATGACTTTCTGGTGGTAATATATATACTTTTTCAGCAATTTCTGGTTCTCCTTTTTCATTTAAGAAAGAAACAACAGCCTCTCCCGTTCCAAGATTTAAAATAGCCTCATCTGTTTTAAATTTCGGATTAACACGGAAAGCATCAGCAGCAGCTTTAACAGTTCTTTGTTCTGATGGAGTATATGCACGAAGTCCATGTTGAATACGATTACTAAGACCTGATAATACTTCATTTGGTATATCACTAGGTGATTGACTAACAAAATATAATCCTATTCCTTTTGATCTAATTAATTTAACAATTTGAACAATTTGTTTTAATCTATAATTTGGCATTTCATTAAATAATAAATGGGCTTCATCAAAAAAGAATACAATTTTTGGCTTATCTAAATCTCCAACTTCCGGCATTTCATTAAATAATCTTGTTAATAAGTATAACAGAAATGATACATATAAATCAGGTGAATTAAATAATTCAACAGCATGTAATATATTTATATATCCATATCCATCACTTGTAGTTTTTAAAAAGTCATGAATATCAAATGAAGGTAGTCCAAAGAATTTATCAGCTCCTTGATCTTCTAATGCAAGTAAACTTCTTTGTATTACACCAATACTTTGACTAGTTATATTTCCATATTTTAATGTATAATCTCCTCGATGTTCTCCAACATACATTAATAAACTTCTTAAATCTTTAAGATCATAAATCATTTTTCCTTCATCATGAGCAATTCTATAAATAATAGTTAAAACCCCTTCTTGAACTTCAGATAGTCCTAGCATAATAGATAAAATAGATGGTCCTACATCATAAATAGACACTCTTATTGGGTGTCCATATTGTTGATAAAGATCCCAAAAGCGAACAGGAAAAGCTCTATAATCAAATTCGAGAATATTCAATTCTTTTATTCTATTAACAATAAAATCATTTGACTCACCAATCTTCGCACATCCTGCCAAATCTCCTTTAACATCAGCAACAAATACAGGAACTCCTGCTCTTGAAAAACTTTCAGCCATTACCTTAACCGTTGTAGTTTTTCCAGTTCCACTAGCACCGGTTATTATTCCATGACGATTAGCCATAGAAGGAAGTATTGCTACCTCTTTTTCTTTATTTTTTCCAATTAATAAATTTCCTTTAAAAAACATAATCATTCTCCTAACTACTTATATAATATCATAAATTAAATTAAAAAGATACAAATATTAAAAATTTTATTTGTATCTTAAAATATATTTTATTATTTATTTTGCATCATGTTAAGTAAATTGATTTTAAACATATCCTTTTCAGGATTTGCTTTACTAATCATAACTCCTTTATAAGCAGTAAGTTCTGCTCTATGACCTTCTTCTAAGATTCCCTCAGGTGTAATATTGGTTAAAAGAACAATTTTTTTATCCTCATAAACTGTATAATGAAGTCTAATTTCTCCATGAACTTTTACAAACATTTCATCAGTTGGAAGAACTAATTCATAACTTTTAGTATTTTGATTTTTATGAACTAATTCTCCTAAAAATTCTCCATTTCTAATAGAAGGATAATATTCAAATGTTAACTTTTTATAAGCTAACATATTATATTTTCTAACTGAACGTTCTTTCTTTCTAAAATCATTTTCATTTTGATATTCAAAAATATAACTTTGTTTCATAGTTTTCAACCCCTTTAAACCCCTTTTAATACATATAGTCTCCTACCTATCAAGTTCGCGAGTATTATACTATATAATATACAAAAAGTCAAATTTTTTCGTTCTTTTTTTCTATTTTTTGTATTAAAGAGGCAATTTTTCTAAGATATGTAATATATTTACTTAAATTATAACAATCTAAATACATATTTTTTCCAAATTCAATTCTTTTAGGAATACTTAATTCAAGTAATAAAAACAACTTGTCAACGTAACTTAAATTATTTTCTTTTTCATATTCACTTATAAAATTTTCTAAATCTATTACATCATAATTATCCTGATAAATTTTTTTTAAATCTTTAATAGGAGTATCCAAATGAGCCCTATCCCAACTAATTAAGTACAAATTATTTCCTTCTATTAAATGAGATAAATCTAAATTATCATGAATCATACAATAAGAAATACTCTTTTTATTTTCTAATAATTTATACCAATTACTACTTTCTACTTTAACAAAACTAATTAAATAATAAAACAAATCAATATTTCTAACTAATAAATACTCCAAAGGACTCATAAACGTAGACGAATCAATATAATTATTTAAATTCTGATAATAATTCATTAAATAGTTTGCATCATTTTGATAATTTTCATACTTAATTTTTAAATCATCCATATCTATTTCTTTATTAAAACTTGTTTTTTTATGCAAAAATCCAGTTATATGAATTAAATCATTAACTTTTTGTTCACGAGAAACTTTATTTTCATTTATATATTCTGTTAATTCATATTTAGAATTTTTAGAATTTATAGTTTTGGGATAAAAACTAAATCCTCTGGATAATAAATAATCATAAATTTCATAATTATTTTTTTTATCTTTATAAACATATTTGCCATCATTTGTATCTATGATAACAACATTTCCTTCATATTTTAAAGAATTAATTTTAAAATTATAATTTTCTAAATCAACTTTTAAATCATTCATCTAAACTCGGAATAATAATTTTAGAACCTACAACTAAATTATCTAAATCATTATAATCAGCCAGTACTTCTTTAGTAACATTAAATTTTTCTAATATAGTATCAATTGTATCATCAATAGTCATTGTATATACTCTATAAATAGAATATTCTTTGGAAGAATCAAGATTATCGAATAACTCTTTTCCGATATTTTTTTCTTTTTTAGTATTAACTTCAACATTACTATTTATTTCAATATTAACATTATTTATATCGTTATTATTTACATCTGGATTTTCATTTTTTTCTTTTGTATTTTCAATAGGACTTGGTATTTCTTCAATAATATCAAAATCCATATCCCTAGTATCTATTTCTATTTTTTCAATTGGATCAAGCTTTATATCCAAATCATCAAGCATGACACTTATATTGACTTTTAAAGTATCTTCATTTACAATTTCATAAGAAAAATCATCAATACTGATAACACAATTCTTAGTTTCATATTTGCTATCTATCGTAATATCAACAGGTACTTTATAATCAAATTTTTCTTCTAATTCAGATGTTTCTAATAATTTATAAGTTCCAAAAATAATAAATTCTCCTGAAACAAAATTATCTTCAAGTTTTAAAGTATGATCAAGTGAAATAGATGTTATTTCTCCAATTTTAGTTTTAAACATTAAATCTTTGGTAAAAGGTACTATTTTCTTCATATATCCTCTCTTTCAATAAATAATATTCCAAATTGATTAAAATATGAAAAAAACTAATAAGTTTTAATTATTAGTTTCTTAAACTTAATTTATAAGAATTATTTATAATAATACTTTATAATCTTGTCCAGACATTTTTTTACTATATGAATAATATGAAAAAACAGCATATTTTCATATACCATTTTAATTTTTCTTAATTAGGATTTTTATTGTCGAAAATATTTTCTCTGCTTTTCATTTCATTGTCACAAGAAAATTACTAAAATTACTTTTTAGAGAAAAATTCTATGGTTCATTCTAATGGAAATGGACTGGGTCCTGGTGTTGGAATCACAGGTCCTGGTGTTGGAATCACAGGTTCAAATACGTCAAACACCTCACATACTTCATTGTTACTTCCATAAATTGTTGCTCCGTTGTCTACACCAAATGAATAATTACTCATACTTTTTATATCATTACATGATTTATCTATTGTTACACTTGTTAATTGATTACCATAAAAAGCAGCCTCTCCTATTGTTGTGACACTATTTGGTATTACAACATTTGTTAATTGATTACTAGAAAAAGCATAATTTCCTATTGTTGTTACACTATCAGGTATTTCAACATTTGTTAATTGATTCATACCAAAAGCATAATTTCCTATTGTTGTTACTATTTTATTATCAATATTTGTTGGTATTATTATATCAGTTGTATTACATTTTACAGGTCTTGCATTAAAAAAAATAATATTATTTTCAACAAAATATTCCTTATCTGTTGAACTCCACGATTCATTATCTAACAAATCTTGAAAAGTTTCTCCATAATTAGTTCCCGTTCCTTGACAAAATGTTTCTCCTGTTGTTCCTTCATCCATATCATCTTTAAATTGCCATTCTGTCGTTACATAGTTTGCACATGCTTGTAATTCTTCATTAGTCATATTTGTATTTAATATATAACTATCCTTAACTAATCCAGTTATTGTTACAGTATTATCTCCATTATCACTTGTTGTAAAGCAATATGGGGGTGTAGTTGTATATTTCTCTTGAAAGTCACCTGTTACATTTACTTTTACACTTGCATATACTTTGTTCCAATCTTCAATAGAATAATTTGCACTTGATGTATTTCCTATTCCAACTTCCGATCCTATCCACATATATAATCTATATACATGACTTGTATTAGTAGTTGTATTCTTTGGTATTGTATTTACATAGATTCTTTTATTTTGAATATTATTATATTTTTTATCATTAAATATTTCTTGTTCTTCATTATTTACTACTTCTACTAATCTAAAATGTAAATATTTATCTTCGATTCTGATTGTTCTGTTAGCATCACTTACTGCATCTCCATGATCTAGTACTACATCATAATAAATATCTTTTTCTGTATAGGTATTCTTTCCTTCTATTGTAAACTCAAAATAACCAT
>ONSF01000101.1 GCA_900320425.1 uncultured Eubacteriales bacterium
GGAATTGCTAATACTTATAAAATTAACTATACTGTTACAAATTCCTTAGGAAATGTTGAAACTAAAACAAGAACAATAATTGTTCGAGATAGTATTGTTGATTTGAATATTTCTGGAAATGCTACGTCATATACAAATAAAAATGTTAATTTAATTATAACGGCTTCAGGAAATAATTTTTCTTATGTTAAATATCCAAATGGGGGGGTATCTAAAAATAAAAATTCTACGTATTCTATTGAAAAAAATGGAACTTATACTTTTTTAGTTTATGATAATAATTTAAAGTATATTTCCAAACAAGTTGTTGTAGATAAAATAGACAAAACTGGACCAACGGGATCATGTTCTGCTACTGTATCAAATGGCAAAACAATTTATAATGTGACTTCATCAGATAAAGAAAGTGGAATTAATCATTATGTTTTTTATGGAAATTCTAAAGAATTAAAAAATCAAACTGGTCCAATTTTTAATTATTCAAGTGAAATTACAAGTGGATATGTATATGTTTTTGATAATGCTAATAATAGTTCTAAAATAGATTGTAATATTATTAAAACTAAAAATAGTGAACCAGTAATTACAGAAAATGATCCTATAAAAAACGATTATTTAGAAATGCATTTTATTGTATCAGGTCATAATGATGATGCTATATTAATTCGTACAGGAACATCAACAATTATGATTGATGGCGGAAGATATAATTGTTATGAAAATTTTGTTCCATACTTAAAAGAATTGGGAGTGACTACAATAGATGCAATAATTGGATCACATCCACATTATAATCATATTCAATCTCAAGCTGTCTTAATTGAAAAATTTAAAGTAAAAGCCAGTTATTATTCCGTTGATTTAAATACATGTGCATCTAAAAATTATTGTGATAAAAAAGATGTTTTATACATAAAAGATGCTATTAATAAAAATCATATTCCTATGTATATAAAGTCAGTTGGTGATGTTATTACAATAGGTGATGTAACCCTTTATATTTTAGGTCCTTATAAATTAAATAATACTTCAAAATATAAACAAAATGATAATTCTTTTATATTTATATTAAAGTATAAAAATAATAGTTTTATGTTTACTGGAGATGCTGATACTAATACATTTAATTATTCTAAATTAAAACCATATGCTGATAAACTAGGAATTTCTTTAAATGTTGACATGTTAAAATACCCGCATCATGGAAATGCAAATTTAGAAGATAAATTATTAAATGCTATGAAACCTAAATATGTAATTATTCCTAATTATAATTATGGTCAATTTCCAACAAAAACAAATAAAAATAAGTTAAGTAAAATTGGTGCTAAAGTTTATCAAAATTCTGTTGATGGTAATATAGTTTTAAAATCAGATGGAACTAATATAACTGTTAAAACTAAACAAAAAGCATCAAGTTATAAAAGATAATTCTTGTTATTTAAAAAAAAATCATATATAATGAATTGGGTGATAAAATGGAAAAATATATAATTTTAGCGATTGTATTTATAATTATTCTTTTTGCAGTATTAAAGTCTATGAAAAAAGATGCTCATTTAGAAATTAATAAATTAATAGATTATTTAGGTGGAAAAGATAATATTGTATCAAGTGATTATAATTTATCTAGATTTATAGTTACTTTAAGAGATATTGAAAAAGTAAATAAAGAAGCAATTCAAAAACTTGGTGCTAAAGGAATAGTTGAAATAGATAATCAATTAAAAATTATTCTTGGAAATAATTCTAAACAATTAAAAAAATATATAGATGATATGAAACGATAATTTCGATCATCTTTTTTTCTTTTTAGACAAAATTCGACAAAATAAGACAATTAAGTATGTAATAATACAATCAGAGGTGATTATATGATTGTTCTTTTTAATGTTGCAATTATTCTTTTACCAATTTCTATTTATTTAATTAATTTAGCTTATAATAATAATTATAAAAAAAGATATGATAAATATTTATTATCGATAATTTTAATTATCGAAGTATTATTTTTTCTTTTTTTTCAAGAATTGTCAAAATCTTTAATATTAATTAATATTCCTTTATTAATAAGTTATTTAAAACGATATGAATTAACAAGTATTTTTATTTCTATATTAATTGGATTTTATTATGTTTTTTATTTTAACTATAATATTTATTTTATTTTTTTTGAATATGTTTTATATTTTGTTATTTATTTAATATTTGCCAAAAAAAGTTTAAATATTTTAATAATTCTTTATATTTTTATATTTATAAAGAGTATGATTTTATCTGTTGAAATATTTTATTTTAATATAAATACTCAAAGCTTTCTCTATAATTTTTTAGATGTTGTTTTTCGAATGATTTTATTTTATATAAGTGGTTATTTTGTTTTAAAATTTTTAGAAAGAGGAGAAGAAATTATGAATTTAAATACTGCTATGAAAGAATTAGAAAAAGAGAAGGTACTTAGAACATCTTTATTTAAGATGACCCATGAAATTAAAAATCCAATTGCGGTTTGTAAAGGATATTTGGATATGTTAGATTTAAATGATGAAAGAAAAGTAAATAAGTATATTCCTATTATAAAGGGAGAAATCGAAAGAACTTTAACTATGATGGATGATTATTTAGAATATACAAAGATAAAATTAAATAAAGAAGTTGGAGATATTTATATGTTACTTGATGAAGTAGTAAAATCTTTAAATTTATTTTTTAAAGAAAATAATATTTTATTAAAAATGAATATTCCTGATGAAGAGTTGTTTTTAGAAATAGATTATAATAGAATAAAACAAGTTTTAATTAATTTATTAAAAAATTCAAGTGAAGCATATGATTCTAAAAAGGAACAAATGATAATTAAAATTGATGCTAAAAAAAGAAAAAAATATTTTGAACTTTCTATTGAAGATAATGGAATAGGTATGGATTTAGAATCTTTAAATCAAGTTACCGATTTATTTTTTACAACCAAACAAAATGGAACTGGACTTGGTACTAGTTTATCAAAAGAAATAATTGAACTTCATGGTGGAAAAATAAAATATGAATCTATTCTTGGACTAGGTACTAAAGTAATTATTGATTTACCTCTTACAGAATAATATTATTATAAAAAAAATATTTGACAAATAATAACTTTTAGTGTATAATATGAAACTACAAAAGGGGGAGTGGATTATGTATACAGAAGAAGAAGAGTTTAACTATGATGATTATTTAGATGAAAATGAAAAAGATAGTTCCAAAAAAACTTTCTTTGATGTTCGATTCATTTTAAAAGTTATTTTAATTATTTTACTAGTTGTATTAATTATCTTTTTAGTGTTTAAGATAAAAAATAAAAATATAAGTAGCAATAACAAAGACAATAAGATTAGTGTTTTAGACAGTACTGTTGTATTTAATAGTAATATGGAAATGATTAGAGAGGCTGCACATGAATATTTCTTTGTAAAAGGAAATCTACCTCAAAAAGAGGGAGAAAGTTTAACTGTTAAAGTTAAGACTTTAATGGATGAAAATCTTATTCAAAGAGTAATAGATGAAAAAGGAAATTCTTGTGGATATAATACTTCAACAGCAACTATTACGAAGAATAAAGTAGATTATAAGATGGAAGTTCGTTTAAGTTGTCCTTATAAAAGTGATACTTTAGTTTATTATTATGATATACAAGGGGTTTGTTTAACTTGTAAAGGAGAAAATTATGATTCTGTAAAAGCTAATTCTGAATTTAAAGAAAATAACAAAGTAGAAAATAATAGTAGTAATAATCAAAATAATAACAGTAATGAATCAGATAAAGTATTTGAAGATGATAATAAAGATAATGTACCTTCAAATAAAGTTTGTAATGGAAATTATTCTAATTGGTCAACCGAATATGTTGCAGGTAATAATTTAGAATATGAAACAAGAACTTTAGTTCGTGGATATAAAGAAGAAGTCACTTATGGAGAATGGGGACTTGCAACTACTTTACAACAAACAAGCAATGATAACTTAGAAGTAAAGACTTTTGTTGAGATAGAACCTAAGTCTACAACATCTTGTCAAGAAACTACAACTAAACCAAGTAGTAAAGCTGGACGTACAATTACTTCCCGAGTAGAAACTCAAAAGGAAACTACAAAATCATGTACTAAAGATAGAACTTATACAAAAACATTAACTAAATGGGATAATACAGCTTATAAATGTAAAACATTAGGAATAGGAAAAGTTGAATGTACTTATAAAGTAAAAGGTACTTGTAAAAATGTTACAACTACAAAAAAAGTAACTATTTATAAATATTGTGATACTAAAACAACTAATATAGAAACAACTTATTATCAATCTAGACCTATTACTAAAAATTTAGTTTATACAGATTATATATTAGAAAGTGAAATGCCAGAAGGTTATCAAAAATTAAATGGATCTGAAAGAGTTGAATATCGTTATCGTGAAAAGTGTGAGAAATAGTCTCATACTTTTTTTAATTTTATTTGGGTATTTTAGTAATTTAATGTTATAATATATATGTTCATAAGGGAGGTAATTATGTTTGAAGGATTAGGAGAAAGATTACAAAATGTACTTCATAAAGCAAAAGGGTATGGTAAAATTACAGAAGATAATATAAGTGAAATGGTCAAAGAAGTAAGAATTGCTTTACTTGAAGCTGATGTTAATTATAAAGTTGTCAAAGAATTTACTAATAGAGTAAAAGAAAAAGCTATGGGGGAAGAAGTTTTAAAAAGTTTAAAGCCAGGAGATGTATTTGTTAAAATTGTAAGTGATGAATTAACCGAACTTTTAGGAGGAGAACAAAAAGAATTAAATTTAAAAGGTAATCCAGCCTGTTTAATGCTTGTTGGTCTTCAAGGTTCAGGTAAAACAACTACGATTGGAAAACTTGCTTTACTACTTAGAAAAAAATATCATAAGAAGCCTATGATGGTAGCATGTGATGTATATAGACCAGCTGCAATTGATCAGTTAAAACAAATTGGTAAAGA
>ONSF01000039.1 GCA_900320425.1 uncultured Eubacteriales bacterium
AAGTTCCAATTAAAACTCCTATTATACTTCCAAGTATTATTTTCTTTTTATTATTCATCTTAACACCTACCTTATTATCAAGATAATATTATCAAATTTTGATAATTTCAACAATAGTTTTTTTTAATTTTTATTAAAATTTACATTTTTTTACAAATAGAGTATCAAAAAGAAATTTATTAGATATTTTTATAATAAGTATCTAATATATTTTTTTTACGATATTCTATAGCTTTTTTTTAAAAATCTTTTCTAATATCAGACATATATAATGTATTATCAATTATATTAAATATTTTATTTAAATCAATTTTTTTATATATTCTATTAAAAGCTTCATTTAATTCTTTTAAATTCATATTATAATATTCTTTATATGTTAAAGATTTACCATAATATTTATAAACAGGATGTATATTATAAACATAATCTTTAAATAAATTTTTATCATTACTTTTTAATATATCTTCCATTTCATTTTGATAAGTGTCTATCTACATTACCAATTAAAGTATCAACTATAAAAACATCCCAAAATCTATTAATAAACTCTTGTTTATTAGTATTTTCAGGTAATTTTGATATTATATAATTAACATCTTTTATATCTGTTGTAAAATGATAATCAACATCTGAGATACTATTAGAAAATTCAGATACTTCTAATAAATCAGCATTTTTAGTAAAATCACGACATGCAACTACTACTTTTTCTTTTAATATTACATTACTATCTTTACTTTCTATCCATTTTCCTAAAATAACTTTTTGAACAGGAATTTCTAATAATTCAAAAATTTTGCATCCTACATACTCTGAAAAAACATTATTTTTATATGATATAGGTTTTTTTTTCTCTAGCTGGATCAGGAAATTTTAATAAATATTCTTCACCATCATATAATATTTTCTTCTTTTTTTCGCTTCCTCCATAATTACAAGGAAGTTGTATACAATTTGTAAAATCTATTATATTCATTTTTCTAATAATTAAATTATAACAAATAGATAATACAAAAAACAAGTAATCATTTATTGATATAACTTATTTTCTATTATGTAATCTAGTACTTCTTTATCTAAATAATTATTTTTATTTAAACTTAACTCCTTTTTAGCTAGAAGAGATGAACCATCAAATTCGTGTTTTATAAAAATAATTTTATCTAAATAAAAAGAATAATTATCTTTAATATATTTTTTAATATTTTTATTTCTATTTATAACAATAATAGTAAATTCTTCTAAAATTTTTTCATAATTTTTAAAATTATGAAAGTTTAAAAATAAATCACTCCCCATTATTATATAATTTATATTAATTTTATTATTTATTTTTTTTAATATATTATAATTAAATAATCCATCTTTTGAATAATTATAAATATTTAAGATATCTTCTTGACCTTTTTTTATTAAATTTATCATAGCAATTCTTTTATCAATTGAAATTAAATCAGTTTTTTTTGAATTAACAGGAAGAAAATAAAGATAATCAATATATTGATTTTCTAATACATAGTTTGCAATATTTTTATGAGCAATCGTTATAGGATTAAAAGATCCAACAAATAAACCTTTTTTCATATAGTTAAAAAGATGCCTATTCAGCATCTTTTTTAATAATTTCTTCTTTCTTATAATATCCACAGTTTTTGCAAACTCTATGTGGTTTAATCATTTCACCACAGTTAGGACAACTTGTAACTGTTTTTTCAACTAAAGCTGAATGTGCTCTTCTCATTCTCTTTCTAGTTTTTGATACTTTTCTAAATGGTACAGCCATGTTTTCACTCCTTTCTTATTCTTTAAAGAAATCTTTAAAGGGATTATTTTCTTCCTTTTCTCCTTCTGAATAAACATCAAGATAAACATCTTTCAATTCCTTAATATCGCTTTTGGTATAACGAATAGGAATTTCCAATACAATATAATGCCATAAAAACTCAATTAAATCAAGTGTTTTTAGTGAATTTTCTAAAATTTCTTCTATTTCTATCGTAAAAGAATAAGGAACTTTTTCTAAAGTTATAGCATCTTTTAAATCCATAATTCCCAAAACTGATAACTTTATAAGAGTATTTTCTTCATAATCTTTTTCAATTACACCATCAACTTTCACATCATTAAGACTTAAAATATCTGTATTTTCTAAATAACTTTTATCATAACTTAATACTTCATTTATTTCTATTTTATCTTTATATAGAAGTTGATTTAAATCTATTATCATATTATTCCTCTCTTAATCTGATCCAATATCTTTCAATAATACCAGATTCTACCATTCCTACATCATCAATAATTTCGTTTTCCAAAACTCCTCCATTAGAAAGAATTGTTTTTTTGGATGCAATATTTTCTTTATCACAAGTAATTAAAACTTTATCCATTAAAAATTCATCTTTACATTTTAAAAGAAGTAATCTTAACATCTCTTTTCCATATCCTTTTCTTCTTTCATTTATAGAAACACTATAACCTATATTACCACCATATTTTAATAAAAAGTCTGTAAGTTTCATTCTACAATCAATAATTCCTACTACTTTATTATCACTTTCACGTACGCCTAAATAGACATGAGATTTGACATAACCATCTTTTAAAATACTAGATAAACGATTATCAAAATCTATCCATTTTAGATAATTATCACAATCTTCGAGCATAGCACATCCTGCAAAATTTTCTTTATTATTTAAAAAATCCTCTCTTATTTTCATAACTTGATCTTCATATTTTAAAGAAGGTTCTATTAATTTTATTTTTTTCATATTTCTTCCTAACTATTTTTTTCTTCATCACTTAATAATTTTATAATTAATCTTTGATTTTTTAAACATTGATTAATTTCTTCATGAAGATGTTCTAAAATTAATTCACTTTTTAAATCTACTTGATAATCATTTTGATTTCTTAAACTATCTTTCTTTGCTTGTCTATTTTGACTCATCATAATAATTGGTGCTTGTAAAGATGCAAGACATGATAAGATTAAATTAAGTAGTACAAAAGGATATGGATCACTTGCATTTTTTAGAAATATTCCATTTATAATAATCCAGATTATTATAAAAATAGAAAATCCTATAATAAAACTCCATGAACCAGCAACTTCTGATAACTTATCAGCAAGTCTTTCTCCACTTGTTAATGATTTATCTTCTTGTTTATCTACATCTATAGTAATTGGTTTATCAATTAACATATCAATTAAATCTTCTTCATCTTCAATATTAATTTCTTGTTTTAATAATTTTTTAACAAGCTCTTTTTTACTAATACTTTTCTTTTCCATACAACACTCCTATTTCTTTATTCCAAATCGATTAAATGGAAATAACACTAAATTAGTTTTTCCAAGTATTTCATCTTTTTTAATTAATCCAATATATCTTGAGTCTAGTGAATCTGGTCTATTATCACCAACTACAAAATAATAGTTTTCAGGAATTACCTCAGGAAGTATATAATCACTAGTTTCTTTATGATCAAAATTTTCTTTTATTTCTTTATCATTAATATAGAGTTTATTATCTTTATATTCTACCTTATCACCAGGAAGACCAATTACTCTTTTAATTAAATACTCTCGATTTTTTTTAACTACAACAATTTCAAATCTTTTAATTTTTCTAAAACGATAACTGATTTTATCAAGTATCATAATATCTTTATTATATAAAGTATTATTCATACTATTTCCATTTACTCGAATTGGAGTTACAACAAATTGTTTAATTAATAAAACAACAATAATTACAATAATATACCCAATTAATTCTTTTATTTTTTCATTCATAATACTAAAAAGGATAAGAATACCTCATCCCTATCCCCTTTCTTTAATTTTGTATTGACCTCTCATTCCTCTTAAGAAATTTAATTTAGCACGTCTTACTTTTCCTTTTTTTAGAACTACTAAATTAGCAATCTTTGGTGAATGAATTGGAAATGTTCTTTCAACTCCTACTCCATAAGAATCTTTTCTTACTGTGAAAGTTTCACTTACTCCACTTCCATGTCTTTTGATAACAATTCCTTCAAAAGCTTGAATTCTCTCTCTTTTTCCTTCGATGATTTTAACATCAACTCTAACAGTATCACCTACACGAAA
>ONSF01000038.1 GCA_900320425.1 uncultured Eubacteriales bacterium
AAAAGTGTTGGATATACTGTAAATGCTTTTCATATGAATTCAAGTGAATATTATTCAAGAGGAGTTAATTATAAAAACTTTGGATATGATTCCTACAATGGATTAAAAGATTTAAAAACATATACAGATAAATCTTATGAACTTGATCAAGAACTTTTATTAAATGAAGAATTTAATAGTAAAATTTTTAATGTTGAAAATCCAATTGATTCTCATTTTGTTTCATATATTATTTCTTATACAGCACATACTCCCTTTTCAAAAGATAAAGGAACTTGTAGTATGTTATTAAGTGATGAGGATAAGAATAATCCAAATTTTAATCCAACGGAATTTGAATGTATGAAAATTCAAGCTAAAGAAACTGATGATATGATAGGTTTAGTAATAAATAATTTAAAAGAAAAAGGCTTATATGATAATACAGTTTTAGTTGTATATGCAGATCACTATGCCTATACATTAACTGATAGAACTATTTTGGATGCCACCAAGGATGCTAGTAATAATTTAATTAATCATACCGATTGTTTTATTTGGTCGAGTGATATTAATCCTGTTGAGATTACAAAGACAACTAGTCAATTAAATATATTACCAACTATTTTAAATTTATTTAATCTCTATGTAAATCCAAATTACTATATAGGAGAAGATGCATTAGACGATGAGTACCTAGGATATGTATTTTTTAGTGATTATTCGTGGTGGGATGGAAAAAGATATGTAGATAGTTCAGGAACAATTACTAAAGGATTACCAGCAACTCAAGATTATATCAATAATATGAGTTCAAAAATTAATAACTTAATTAAAAAAAATGATGAAGTGTTAAAAACTAATTATTTTAAAATTTTAAAAAATAAAAAAAATATTAATAGTTAATTGAAGAGATATAAAAAATATGATATTATTATTAAGAATAGAGGGATAATATGATAACAAAAGATAATATAGTAACTTTAGCTTATAAAGGATTTGCTGCTATATTCTATGGAATTTTAAGAAAAAAAAATAAAATAAGAGAATTATTTATAGAAGAAAATGTCTTTGATGATAGTATATTATCAAATCAAGAAAAAATGAAGAGAAAAGTAGATAGTACTCTTGATATTGAAAAAATTCCTTTTAAATATAAATATAAAAATGCAAAAGGTAAAATTAAAACAGCAACTTTTGATGCTTATAATTTAGAACAAGCCAAAAATTATTTAATATCAGAAGGATATCAAATTGAATCTATTGAACCTTTAAAAAGTAGTTCATTTAACTTTGATATAGTTATTACTAGTCCTATTAAAACAAGTGAAATGGCTTTTGCCTTAACTCAAATATCGACATATTTAAAAGCTGGTATTTCTTTAATTGATGCTTATAGAATTCTAGAAAAACAAGCTGTAAAACCAAGTGTTAAAAAAATCTATCAAATGATTGTATATGATCTATTATCTGGAGAGACTCTATCAGAAGCTTTATCTAAACAACCTAAAGTATTTCCTAAATTATTAATTAATATGGTAAAATCAGCTGAACTTACAGGAGATTTACCTCCAATTCTTGATGATATGGCAGATTATTTTACTTCAATTGATAAAACTAAAAAAGAACTTAAAAGTGCAATGACTTATCCAACAATTGTTTTTATCATGGCTATTGCTGTAATTATCTTTGTTTTAGAATACGTTGTTCCTCAATATGTAGAAATGTTTTCTAGTTGGAGTAGTAATTTACCTAAAATAACAGTAATGACAATTAACTTTAGTAATTTTGTAAAAAATAATTTAATCGAAATGTTAGTAATAATTATGATGATTTTACTATTATATATTTATACATTTAGAAATGTAAGAGCATTTAAAAAAGTAATGCAATTTATTTACTTAAAAATACCAGTTGTTAAAAACATTATTATGTATAGTGAAGTATCTATGTTTGCTAAAACATTTGCATCTCTTTTAAATCATGGCGTTTTTATTACTGATAGTATGGATGTTTTAATGAAAGTATCTGATAATGAAATATATAAACAAATTATTGCTAAAACCGTTGTTAACTTAAATAAAGGTGGTAAAATATCCGAAGCATTTAAAGATAATCCCTATATACCACTTGTGGCTTATGAAATGATTGTAACAGGAGAAACTACAGGAAAACTTGGTACTATGATGGAAAAAGTTGCTGATTATTATGAAAGTTTATATAGGAATGCTACATCTCAAATAAAAAGCTTAGTAGAACCTATTTTAATTGTTTTTTTAACATTTACTGTTGGAGTAATTATAATTGCTATCATTGTTCCTATGTTTGAAATGTATAAGGTAATTAAATAATGGATACATATTATTATATTTATTTTTTCATCTTTGGATTAATCTTTGGCTCGTTTTTTAATGTAGTTGCAACAAGAATTCCTAAAAATGAATCTATTATTTTCCCAAAAAGTCATTGTGATATTTGCAATCATACATTAAAATGGTATGAATTAATTCCTATACTATCTTTTCTATTTCAAAAAGGAAAATGTAAAAATTGTGGTCATAAATTATCTATAATGTATCCATTTTCAGAACTTGCAACAGGGCTTCTTTTTCTAGTATCGTTTTATTCTTTTGGATTTAGTTTAGATTTAATTATTTCTTTAACTTTAGTTAGTACTTTTATTGTAATTATAATTTCCGATATAAATTATTTAATGATACCAGATAGATTTATAGTAATTCCATCAATTATTGTTTTTATAGTAACTTTAATTGATAAAGGAATACTTAATTCTTTAATTCAAGTAGGATATGGAATATTAGCTTTTCTTTTAATGTATTTAGTAATGTTACTTGGAAATAAAATGTTTCAAAAAGAAAGTTTAGGTGGAGCAGATATAAAACTTATGTTTTTAGTAGGACTAACTCTTGATCCTATGTTATCTATTGTGGTAATTTTCTTAGCAAGTTTTATAGCACTTCCTGTATCTATATTTCTTTTAATTAAAAACAAAGAACATATTATTCCTTTGGACCATTTTTAATGATAGGACTATTAATTGTCTATTTTACCAAACTAAATATTATAGAAATATTTAATCATTTATTAAAATTATTTTAGAGATTGAAAATAAATTAAAAATACTAGGTACAAAAAAGCGTTTAGAAAGATGTAAATTTGCACCTAGTTTTAATTTTTTTCTTGATATTTATATCCATTTATAATATAATATTTTATATAGGATAGGAGAATAGTTATGGAAGAACCTAGATTAATTAAAAAATTGAGTTTAACAGATAAAGCCATATTAAGACAAAAGAAAATATTAA
>ONSF01000004.1 GCA_900320425.1 uncultured Eubacteriales bacterium
AAAGAAAAATCTTTCATTAAAAGATATAAATGGTTAAAGAAATTTAATGAATTAAGTAATAAATATAATATAAGACAAAACCATTATTTTTGGGAGTTTTTACATAATCAATCTATAAAAACAAAATATTATTATAAAATATTATTTAAATGCAATTGTAATTCATTATATTTAATTTGCAATATAATTATTAGCATTGGACAACTTCTAATGAAATTAAGAAAAAAAATTATAAAAAAAGACATAACATGGGATTTATTGATAAAATATGCAATTAAACAAAAAAATATGAAAAATCCTGATTTATCAATATCGGTTGTAGTTCCTAATTACAACTATGAAAAATTTTTATTACAAAGAATATATAGTATTATATCTCAAACTTATAAGATAAATGAAATAATAATTTTAGATGATTTATCAAAAGATAATAGTCGTGATTTAATTAATCAAATAGAAAATAAATTAGATAAATATATAAATATCAAAACAGTATTTAATGATAAAAATTCTGGATCGGCTTTTAAACAATGGAAAAAAGGATTTAATTTAGCAAATAGTGACTATGTTTGGATAGCAGAAGCGGATGATTATTGTGATAAAAATTTATTAAAAAATCTTATTTATCAGATAAAGAAAGAAAATGATGTTATTATATCTTATGCTGATACAGCTTTTATTAATGCAGAAGGAAGAATAATTGTAAAAAGTATTATTCCAGAAATTGATATAATGAAAACTGGACATTGGAATAATTCCTTTATTAATAATGGAGTAGAGGAGTATAAAAAATATGCATTTTTAAATTGTACGATTGCTAATGTTTCTTCTTGTATTATTAAAAAAGGTAATTATGATAAAGAATTTGAATTATCTGGAAAATTGAAACAAGCGGGTGATTGGTTATTTTATGTAAATATAATGCAAAAAGGAAAAGTTGCATATACAAATAAAGTATTAAATTATTATAGATTACATGGAGATAATGTTAGTAGTAACTTTAATTATAATAAACATTTAGAAGAAATTAAATATATTCATGAATATTATCGTAATAATTATGGATTAACTAAATACCAAGAAGATGAAATACAAAAAAGATATAAATTTTTAAAAGATGCTTGGAAAATCAACAAGTAATCTTATAGGAGGCTAATATGAAAAAAAGTTTTATTAATAAAAGAATATTAATGGTGTTTGTTGTCTTTTTTGTTATAATATTGTTGCAAAATCATTTTTTGTGGTTGTTTCATGATGATTACGGATATGCTTCGTTAAGTTATTTAACATCATTTAAAGGTGCAAGAGGTTTAAATACAGGTATTTTAGATATTATTAATTTTTTAAGATTACATTATAATATTTGGGGTGGAAGAGTACTTTATTTCTTTATAGAAATATTATTACTTAGAATTGATATATCTGCATATCGAATATTTCAAAGTATTATTACAGTTTTGATATTTTATATTATTTATAAAATTATTGCTAAAAAGTTCAAATTTAATAATTGGATGGTAGCAGCATTTTGTGTTCTATGTTATGGTGTATTTGAAATTAATGTTTTAAGAGGTGGAATATATTGGATAACTGCTTCTGTTTTATATTTTATTCCTCTTTTACCATTTTTATTATATGTATATTTATATGATGGAAAACATAAAAAAATAATTTGTGCAATATTAATTTTTATATCAACTTGGTCTCAAGAACAAATAAGTGCTTTGGCATTATCATATGTTTCTTTATATTTTATTTACAACTATTTTATTGAAAAGAAGAGAAATAAAACAGATATAATAATGTTTATATTTGCTATACTTGGTTTTGCAATTTTAATGTTGGCACCCGGATCAAGAGTAAGAATGGGTACGACTAGTGATTTTTATAACTTATCTCTTCTTGGAAAAATAATGACAAATGTTCCCGTTATATTAACTAAAAATTTTGGTCAATCTACCAAAATATTTAGTTTATCTTTCTTTTTAACAATGGTTTACATTATATATGAATATCGTAAAATTGGAAAATATACAAGACTTGCAGATTTATCAATAATTTCTACCATTATCATTATTTTAGGAATGATTTTTAAATCGGAAGGATATTTTGCTTATTTATTATATTTTAGTGATAATAAAATATTTAAAATATTAATAATGATTTTATTTTTTATTCAATTTCTATTAATATTCATAATGGTTGTTATGTATTTTTATAAAAAGAAGGATATTAATATAATTTATTTAATAATAGGTGCTTTGGCTTCTCAAATGGTAATGATTATGGCTCCTTATTTTCCAGATCGATCTGTAATTATGTTCGAGATTGTTGGCTTTTTATTAATGGCATATTGTTTTAGCGATATTCTAAAGAATAAGAAAATTAATATTTATTATATTTTTATACCATTCGTTATTATTAGTTTGTTAAATTTTAGCAAGATTCTATATGGTTATTATAAAAATAATGATGAAAAGACTTATAATGATAAAATATTAATTGATGTATCAAAAAGAATAAAATTAGGTGAAGATATTAAATTTGTTAATTTAAAAAAACTAGAAGACTTAACTTATGGAATTGAGGAACCATATTTAGAAGATTTTAGTTATATAAAAATATATATGAAATATTATTATGATTTACCTAATGATATTGAATTTATATATGAGGAGGATTAGTATATGAAAAAAGAAATACTGTATATTGTAGTTCCTTGTTATAATGAAGAAGCAGTATTAGAAGAAACTACTAAACAATTAAAGAAAAAAATGGAATATCTAGTTAAAAATGGTTTAATTAGTGATGAAAGTCGGGTTATGTATGTAAATGATGGTTCAAATGATAAAACTTGGAAACTGATTGAAGATATTTCTAATAAAGAAAAATATTTCACTGGACTTTCTTTATCAAGAAATAGAGGACATCAAAATGCTTTGCTTGCTGGTCTTATGACTGCTAAAGAATATGCTGATATAATTATTAGTATGGATGCTGATTTACAAGATGATATAAATGCAATTGATGAAATGTTAAAAAAATATTATGATGGTTCAGAAATTGTATATGGTGTTCGAAGTGCAAGAAAGAAAGATACATGGTTTAAAAGAACAACAGCAGAAAGTTTTTATAAATTCATGAGTATGATGGGAGTTGATATTGTCTTTAATCATGCAGATTATCGTTTAACTAGTAAAAATGTTTTAGAACATTTAGAAGAATTTAATGAAGTAAATTTGTTTTTAAGAGGAATATTTCCTTTAATAGGATATAAAACTGCTATTGTTTATTATGAAAGAAATGAAAGATTTGCAGGGGTTTCTAAGTATCCTCTTAAGAAAATGCTTAACTTTGCTTGGGATGGAATTACCTCCTTTAGTGTTAAACCCATACGGTTCATTTTGTCTTTTGGAATAGTATTTACAATTTTAAGTTTTATATCACTTATAGTATTTATTATTTTAAATTTAGTTAAGTTAAAAACTCTTTCAATCGGAACATTGATAAGTCTTATATGCTTTTTATCAGGACTTCAAACTATATTTATTGGTATAATTGGAGAGTATATTGGTAAAACTTATAATGAAACAAAAAGAAGGCCGAGATTTATTATTAGTAAAAATTTGAATGAGGATAAATAATATGAAAAATTGGAAACATTTATTTGCTCAGTTAGTTAAATTTGGTATTGTTGGAGTTTTAGCAACCTTAATTGATTGGGTTATATTTTATCTTTTAACTAATATTATAAATATTCATTATGGTATAGCTACCGCGATTAGTTTTTTAATTTCAACAGTTTTTAATTACTATTTAAGTGTTAAGTATGTATTTGATGTTGATAGTAGTACAAGTAAAAAAAGAAACTTTGTTATATTCCTTATTTTTAGTATCATAGGACTTGGTTTAAATGAATTAATTTTATGGATTTGTATTGAGAAGATTCGCTTATATAATATGATTGGTAAAATAATAGCAACAGGACTTGTAATGATTTTTAATTTTATTACTAGAAAAATATTTTTAGAAAAAAGTATGAAAATAATAAAAAAATGACAGTTGTAAAAAGAACTTGCCTTTTTTTATTACTTATGTTAATGTTAGTTTGTATGCAAATTAAATAGAGGAGAAAAATATGGAAATTTATGATTTTAGAGTAAAGAAAAGAAATGATGATGATTTTTCTTTGAATGAATACAAAGGAAAAGTAATGTTGATTGTTAATACTGCAACAGGATGTGGATTCACTCCCCAATATGAGGGCCTTGAAAATTTATATCAAAAGTATCATGAAAAAGGACTTGAGATATTAGATTTTCCATGTAATCAATTTGGACATCAAGCACCCGGAACAGACTCAGAAATTCACCAATTTTGTACAGCAAAATATAAAACAACCTTTGATCAATTTAAAAAAATTGAGGTAAATGGAGAAGGGGAAGAAAAATTATATACTTTCTTAAAAAAAGAACAACCTTATGAAGATGTTCATGGTATAAAAAATAAGATGAGCATGAAAGCAATCGAAAAAATAAGTACAACATGTAAAAATCCTGGTGATATTAAATGGAATTTTACCAAATTTTTAGTAGATAGAGAAGGTAATGTAGTTAAAAGATATGATCCAACATTTAATCCAATGGATATGGAAAAAGATCTATTAGAGCTGTTATAAGTATATGTACGATTCAATTAAATTAAAAAATCAACTATGTTTTCCAATATATCTTTGCTCTAAGGAAATAATTAGAAAATATTCGAAAGTTTTAGAAAAATTAAACTTAACATATACTCAATATATTGTTATGATGTATTTTTGGGAAGTTAAAACTTCTAATGTAAAGGATTTAGGAAAATGTTTACTACTTGATTCTAGTACTTTAACACCACTTTTAAAAAAATTAGAGAAAAAGGGTTTTATAGAAAGGAAAAAGAATCAAATTGATGAAAGAAATTTAGATTTATCTCTAACCAAACTTGGAGAATCATTAAAGCAAGATGCCTTAGATGTTCCAAAAGAAATAAGAAAATGTTTAAATTTAACCAATGATGAGACAACAATGTTGTACTCACTTCTTTATAAAATATTAAATAATATAGAAAAGGAGAATGAATTATGATAAAAGAAATTAAAGAAAATGAATTTGAGGAATTAGTTTTAAAATCAAAAGAAAAAGTTATAGTAGATTTTTATGCAAATTGGTGTGGACCTTGTAAAATGTTAAGACCAATTTTAGAAGAAGTTGCCAAAGATGGAAAAATTAAAATTATGTCTATTGATGTTGATGAGGCTGAGTCTTTATCTCAAGAATACGGAATTATTTCAATTCCTTGTGTAATTATGTTTCAAGATGGTAAAGAAGTTACAAGAAGCATTGGATTAAAATCAAAAAATGATTTAGAAAGTGTGTTTCAAATATAATGTATGATATTATAATTGTTGGTGCAGGTCCTGCAGGACTTACTGCAGCTCTTTATGCAACACGTGCAAGAAAAAAAGTTTTGGTTCTTGAAGCACTAAGTTATGGAGGACAAATAATAAATACATTAGAAATTGATAATTACCCAGTTGCTCCACATATTTCAGGATTTGACTTTGCCGAAAAACTATATAATCAAGTTTTAGAACTTGGAGTAGATTTTAAATTTGAAAAGGTTATTGAAATAAAAAACAATAATAATTATAAAGAAGTAGTAACTAAAGAGAATACTTATCAAGGAAAAACTCTAATTCTTGCAACAGGATCAGAAAATAGAAAATTAGGACTTGAAAAAGAACAAGATTTTGTAGGATGCGGAGTATCATATTGTGCAACATGTGATGGTGCTTTTTACAAAAATAAAGAAGTTGCTGTTGTTGGTGGTGGAAATACTGCGATTGAAGACGCTTTATATTTATCAGATATTGCTAGTCGTGTTTATTTAATTCATAGAAGAGATCAGTTTAGAGCTGATAATGTTAGTATTCAAAAATTAAAAGATAAGAAAAATGTTGAAATTCTTTATAACAATCGGGTAACCAAATTAATAGGTGATAGAAAATTAGAAGGAATTTTAGTTAGTGATAAAAACAATGTTGAAAAAGAAATTTCTATTTGTGGACTTTTTATTGCTGTTGGAAGAATACCTGAAAATGAAAATTTTAGAAAATTAATAGAACTAGATGATTCTGGATATATCGTAAGTAACGAACTTTGTCATACAAATGTTCCAGGTATTTTTGTTGCAGGAGATAATAGAGTAAAAGAATTAAGACAATTAGTAACTGCAACAAGTGATGGGGCAATTGCTGCAACCGAAGCAATTAAATATTTAAATAGTCTAAATTAAAAGTTTTTTCTTATTAAATATACGACTTTTCCAATAACATAATCTAAATTTGGAAGAGTCAACTCTTCTTTATCATTTTTAAGATGGTGATAACCATCTTTTTTTGTATATTTATATATTTTATAATCTAAATTATTTTTTAATAAAACAAACTTATTATTTAAAAATGTTTTACTTTTTTCGATAATTAAGATATCTTGATAGAATATCCCATAGCTTTTTAAGGAACTATCAGAAATTTGCAACGCAACATAATGACTTAATGGATTAAATAAATTATTGTCTATTTTTATTATTTTATCTTTATTTATGTGTGGAATTGAAAATACACCATCATACTCTATACTATCTTTTAAATAAGTTATTTGATGACGCTTTTCATCATATTTTAAATATCCTTTATCTTCTAGAATATTAAGATATTTATAAATTGTATTATATGATTTAAATGATGACATAATAAAAATTTCTTGCAATGTCGGGTATTCTTTTTTTGCTTTAGAAAGATTTAACAGAAATTTAAAAAATAATGTTTGTTTTTTTGTTAGCATATTTCCTCCTTAAATCAGATTATTATATCATATATTAATAAAAGGTGAAACGATTTCACCTTTTTGTGTGTCTAAAACCATATAAAATATATAAAAAAATTTTTTTATTTAATTTTTGGAATATAACGTAATTTCTATTATATTATAAGTGGAGGTTTTAGTGATGAAAATTTTATATGTTAACCAAACTGATTTAAAAGATTGTGGGGTTTCTTGTTTGATTTCAATTATAAGATATTATGGAGGATATGTAAGACGTGAATATTTAAGAGAAATTACTAATACAACAGAAAATGGGGTATCGGCTTATTCATTAGTTGCGGCTGCACCACTTCTTGGGTTTGAAGCGTGTGCTATAAAAGGAAAAATTGATGATATTAAAGACCAATTGCCGCTTATTGCACATTGTATAATAAATAAAAATTTAGGACATTTTGTAGTTATATCTAGTATAAATTCGAAATATATAACCGTAATGGATCCTAACTCGGGATTTCGAAAATATACCTATTCAGAGTGGAATAATATTACTACAAATACTTACATACTATATAAACCTAAAAATACTATTTTAAAACAAGACAAAGAAAAAAGTTTTTTTCAAATTTTCTATCCTATTGTAAAAAAATACAAGACAACTTTATTTCTTATCCTTGTGTTTTCTCTTATTTATACAGTTTCTAATATTTTCTTATCTTATGGATTTGGATTCTTCTTAAATTTAGAAAAAAATAAATTTAAAAATATTTTCTTTTTGTTAAGTCTTATTGTTTTATTAAAAGAAACTACTAATCTTTATCGAGGAAATCTAATGAATTATTTAAATCATAAATTAGACAAAATGTTAATTACTGAAGTATATAATCACATTATAAAACTTCCATATTCCTATATAAAAAATCGTATGAAAGGAGATATTATTAAAAGGCTTGAAGATGTATCTAAAATAAGGGATACAATTAGTAAAGTTTTTGTTAGTGTATCTATTGATATTTTATTTGTTTTGATATTATTTCTTGCTATGTTAAAACTTCATAAAAAACTTTCATTATATGTTTTAGTTATTACCTTACTTTACGGTTTTGTTGTTTCTTTTTATCACAAAAAAATATCTAAAGGTATTTTTAAAGCAAAAGAAAAAGAAGTTATGGTTCAAAATCATATTATTGAATCATTAAGTTCTATTGATACTATTAAAGGAATGGGAATTGAAAAATATCTATCTAATAAATTAGAAACAAAGTATTCTAGTTTGCAAGAGAAGAGTTTTCTTTTAAATAAAACGTATAATAAAGAAATATTTTTAAAAGAACTTATTTATGGAATAGGATCACTGTTTATTATTTATATAGGTTGTCTTGAGGTAAAAAATAATGTATTTTCTGTAAGCCATTTAATTGTTTTTTATACTTTGATGATGTATTATTTTACCCCTTTAGTAAGTATTTTTGATTTAGAAATTTTACTTAAGGATGCTAGTATTTCTTTTTTAAGAATTAAAGAATTACTAAATATTAAAGAAGAATATTTATATCCCAATAAAAAATCTTGTTATAAACCATTAAAAGGAAATATTAAAGTTTCTAATTTAAATTATTCGTATAATGGAATTGACTCTATTTTAAAATGTGACAAATTAAAAATAAAAAAAGGAGAAAGGGTACTATTATATGGAACAAGTGGTGGAGGAAAAAGTTCTTTAATGAAAATACTTATTGGCTATTTTAATAACTATAAGGGAAGTATTTTAATAGATGATAAGGAAGTATATGATTATAATTTAGAAGATATTAGAAAAAAAATTACTTATGTATCTCAAGATGAGATTTTATATACTGATACAATATACAATAATATTGTTTTAAATAATGAAATAGATTATGATAAATATTTGGAAATTCTTGAGTTAACAGGAGTAAATTTAATAACTAAAAGAAGTATTCTTCATAGTGATATGATGATTGAAAATAATGCTAGTAATTTATCCGGTGGTGAAAGACAAAGAATTCTTTTAGCAAGAAGTTTAGTTAAAAATAGTGATATTTATATTTTTGATGAATCATTTTCAGCAATTGATATAAAAAATGAAAGAATACTTTTAAAAAATATATTTGAATATTTAAAAAATAAAACAGTGATTGTGATAAGTCATAGATTTAATAATCGTGATTTATATCAAAAGTTTATTTTAATAGAAAAAGGTATGGTATATGAATATTGATATATTTTATAAAGTAGAGTGTAATATAGTAAAAATAGAAATTTTATATGTATTGGTTATTTTAGGAATAATTGTTTTAATAATAATAAATTATTGTGAATTTATTTAAGAAAGGAGTAATATGACAAAATTAGAAATAGTCGATTTAAAAAAAATAACTGGTGGAGGATTAACTGGTTGGGGGATTGCTGCAATTGGAGCATTTCTAACTTTTGTATCAGGTTTTATTGATGGGTTTGCAAGACCATTTAAATGTAATTAAGAAAGGAGGTATTTATGGAATTAACAAATAAAGAATTAAAAGAAATTATTGGAGGTGCAAGTTTAACAGGAGCATTTTTGAGTTCTATTAAAGGATGCATAAGTGTTGTCTTTAATCTTGGACAAGCTGTAGGTGGTGCAATTAGAAGAATTGCAACTGGTAATTTATGTAGTTTTTAAATAAAATTTGTCCCAAATCTTTTTAAAGCAATTTAAAATCTAATAAAAATGTGTATCTTTTTTAAAAAAAACATATAATATTTTAGAAAAAGTGTCGATTTCTGTTGAATTTTTAAATTTAGTTTGATATAATCTATTTGATTTCTAAATGAAGGGAGGGAAGTATTGAATGACACATGTTGCTGTTAGAAATGGTAATCTAGATGGGGCTTTAAGGAAGTTTAAACAAAAAGTTGCAAGAGATGGAATCCCTTCTGAATTTAAAAAAAGAGAAGCTTATGATAAACCTGGTGTAAAAAGACGTGAAGCTAAAAAAGCCGGTATTAAAAATGCACGTAAGCGTGAAAGAAATAATAGAGACTAAGAAATCTAGAAAAACTAGGTTTCTTTTTTTGAAATTTTAAGTTATAATATGGAAGGAGAGTGATTAAAATGTATGAAAAAATAAAAAATGATATTGTTTTGTTTATGAAAGAAAAAGATACGATGAAAGTTCAAACTTTAAGAGGAATTAAAGGAGAGGTAGATTTAGAACACATTAATAAAAAAATTGAGATTAATGATAATTTAGTTATTGATATGTTATCTCGTGGTATTAAAACGAGACGTGAGTCTTTAATTGAGTTTAAAAAAGGAAATCGTGATGATTTAATAGAAAAAACAAATCAAGAAATTGAATTTTTACAAGGTTACTTACCTAAACAATTAAGTTCTGAAGAATTAGAAAAAATAATTGATGAAGTATTTGTTAAAGTAAATCCAACAAGTCCTAAAGATATGGGACTTATTATGAAAGAAGTAACTCCTCTTGTTAAAGGAAAATGTGATATGAAAGAAGTAAGCAATATCATAAAAGAGAAACTTGGAAATTTATAATGGAAGATTTATATAGTTTTGAAAGAGAATTAATAGAAAAAGGAATAACTTTAATTGGGGGAATTGATGAAGTGGGAAGAGGTCCTTTGGTAGGAGCGGTTGTTGCAAGTTGTGTAATACTTCCTTTAAATTATAAGTTAGATGGTTTGACAGACTCTAAAAAGTTAAGTGAGAAAAAGCGAGAAAAATTTTATGATATTTTACTTCATGATGCAATTTCTATTGGAATTGGAATTATTGATGAAAAAACGATTGATAAAGTAAATATATATGAGGCAACTAAACTTGCTATGATAGATGCCGTTAAAAATATGAAAATAAAACCAGATTATATTTTAATTGATGCCATGAAGTTAGATATCGATATTCCATCAACTTCAATTATAAAAGGAGATGCTAAAAGTTTATCTATTGCTGCAGCCAGTGTTATTGCTAAAGTTACAAGAGATAGAATGATGATAGAACTTGATAAGAAATATCCTATGTATGATTTTAAACACAACAAAGGATATCCAACTAAAAAACATTTAGAAGCAATTAATAAATATGGAGTAATAGATGAACATAGAAGAAGTTATTCTCCTGTTTATGAATATTTAGAAAGGATTGAAAATGAAAGAAAAGTTAATAAAATTACTAAATAATAGTTATAGTCCATATTCAAAATTCAGAGTTGCATCAATTGCTGTTATGAAAGATGGAACTGAGTTTGTTGGGGTAAATGTTGAAAATGCTTCCTTCGGAGGTTCTATATGTGCTGAAAGAAGTGCAATACTAAGTGCAATTTCAAATGGTTATAAAAAGCATGATTTTGAAAAATTATACGTTATGTGTGATAGCGATAAAATTAGTATGAGTTGTATGTTATGCAGACAAGTTATATTAGAATTTTTTGAATATGATAAATATGTTATTTGCATGAATTTAAATGGAGATACCGAAGCTCATTTAGTGTCAGAACTTTGTCCTTATCCATTTTCAGAAGAGGATTTGAAATGAAATCAGGATTTGTTAGCATTGTAGGTCGTCCTAATGTTGGAAAAAGTACTTTGTTAAATAATATATTAGAAAGAAAAATAGCCATTACTTCTGATAAATCAGGAACAACAAGGAATATTATAGAAGGAGTTTATAATGATGATGATTCTCAAATTGTATTTGTAGATACTCCTGGAATTCACAAACCACGTCATAAGTTAGAAAATGTTTTAAATCAAAAAGCATATTCAATGACAAAGGACATTGATTTAGTTTTATTTCTTGTTGATATTAAAGATGGATTTGGTCGAGGAGATGAATTTATTTTAGAACACTTAAAACAAGAACACCGAGATGTAATTCTTTTGCTTACTAAAATAGATAAATTAAAAGATAAATCTGTTTTACTTCAGAAAATCGAAGAATTAAAAAATCTATATGATTTTAAAGAAATAATTCCTATTTCAGCTGTAAAAAATATTAATATAGATGAATTAATAAAAACAATTAAGAAATATTTGAAAGATGATTTAGCATATTATGATAAAGATTATATAACAAATCTTCCAACAAACTTAATGGTATGTGAATTAGTAAGAGAAAAAATACTTAGACTAACAAAAGAAGAAGTACCTCATTCCGTAACCTGTTATTTAGAAACATTTGAGGAAGAAAAAAATATAGTAAATCTTGGAGTTTTAGTAGTTGTAGATAGAGATAATCTAAAAAAAATTATTATAGGAAAAAATGGTGGTATGTTAAAACAAATTGGAACTGCTGCAAGATCTGATTTAGAAGAATATTTTAATAAAAAAGTTTATTTATCTCTTTTTGTTAAAACTATTAAAAATTGGCGTGATAGAGAAAAATATTTAACGGAACTTGGTTTAAAAGACGATTTAGATATTGAATAAAAATTAAAAAGTAGAACATGATATAAATGGTGATAGATGTGGAACATATACTATGGGATTTATTTAAAAAAACTGGAAATGTTAATTATTACCTTTTATATCAAAAAATAAGAGGAAAAGATGAAAGAAACAGTGGAAGGGATTATACTTCAAGAAACTAATTATGGTGAAACAAGTAAAATATTAAATATATTAACAAGAAAATACGGATTAATATCGGTAATTTCAAAAGGATCAAGAACTTTGAAAAGTCGTCTTCGAGGAATTAGTATGAAACTTGTTTATGGAGAGTTTACAATTACCTATAAAGAAAAAGGATTATCTAATTTAATTGAAGGATGCATCGTTGATTCTTTAAAAAATATTATGACTAATTTTAATAAAATGAAATATGCGAATAGGTTAGTAAGAATAACTCAAAATGTATTAAAAGATAATAATAATCCTAAATTATTTTTCTTATTGAAAGATTCTTTATTAAAAATAAATGAAGGACTTTCTGAAGAATTAATAACCATAATTTTTGAAACAAAACTTCTATCTTTTTTAGGAGTAGAACCTGATTTTTCTGAATGTATTATGTGTGGAGCTAAAAATATTAAAACGTTTGATTTAAAAATACCTGGAGTTGTTTGTTGCAATTGTTATCATGATACTTATCTATTTTCTTCTAAAACTTTAAAACTATTATCTTTGTTTACTAATGTCGATATAAAAAAAATAGATAAATTAAATATCTCTTTAAAAATCAAAGAAGAATTACTTTTCTTTTTGAAAGAATACTATGAAAGTTATACTGGAATTTTTTTAGAAGATTATAAAAAATGACAACCTAGATGTAAAACAGGTGTCTTTTTTTTAACTTATATTCCTTTTTTTTAAAAAATTAGTTATAATGAATTAGGTGATGTTATGAAACAAGATTATAAAATATATAAATATTTAATTACTTCTTCTAATAAAAATAAATTTAAAATAGATAAATGGGGTTAAAGTGAACTTTAATTGTAGTTGGAATGAAATAACATACCAAGAATTCTTAAAATATTTGGATACCATCAAGGATTTGAAATTTCAAGAATTTCAAAAAAAAATTGTTTTATCGGAAGAAGTAATAGGAATAAAGACAAATGAATTAAAAAAAATTGCTAAAGATATAAGTAAATATGATTATGATAGTTTTATGAAAGTAAATAATTCTTCATTATATGAAACTATTATGATAGAAGGATTTATAATTGGAAATTTAAAGTTTTCCATAAAAGAATTAGCTCCATATATAGATAGATATTTAGAAAAAGTTAATACTTGGGCACATGTAGATTCTTTTGCTGCAAGTTTAAAACAATTTAAAAAACAAGAAAAAGAAGGATTTGCTTATGCTAAGAAATTAATTCATTCTAAAAATACATTTTATAAAAGATGTGGAGTGATTCTTTTGCTTGATTATTATTTACATGATGTTTATATTGATAAGGTTTTAGAAATTGTTTCTAAAATAAAAACAGATGATTATTATGTTCAAATGGGTATTTCGTGGTTAATGTCTGTTGCATATATTAAATATAAGGAAAAAACTCTTGTATATCTTGTAAATTTGAAAGATGATTTTATTTATAATAAAACTTTAACTAAAATTGTAGAATCAAGACGAATAAGTGACGAGGAGAAAAAATTTATTAAATCGTTAAAGAGAGAAAAAGAAAAAATGGTTAAAAATAAATAACCATTTTTTTAGTTTTCAATTTCTTCAATTGCACTGGTTGGACATCCATCTATTGCATCATGAACGCTTTCTTCTAATTTTTCAGGAACAACATCTTTTATAGCATGACTTACTCCATCTTCTAAAGAAAATACTTCATCACATACACCTTCACAATATCCACATCCTATGCATAAATCTTCATTAACTTTAACTTTCATTTTAAACCTCCACAAATATTATAGTAAGAATTAGAAAAATATGCAAGTGCATGATATAATAATTTGGAAAGTGAGGTTTTAATGATTTATCCTGAAAAAATAGAAAAAGATGATTTAATTGGTATTACAGCAACTAGTATGGGTTGTATTAGCAAGTTTGATATCAAAAAATTAGAATTAGCTAAATTAAAACTTAAAGAGTTAGGATTTTCGTCTCTTGAAACACCAAATGTTAAAAGTAATAAAAAGTTTGTAAGTAGTGCTGGAATAAAACGTGCTAAAGAGTTTTTATCTCTTTGGAAGAGGAATGATATAAAATTAATTATGCAACTTCGAGGAGGAGAATTCTTGATGGAGATGATTCCTTATCTTGATAGAAATTTACTAGGAAAATGTAGTCCTAAATGGGTAACTGGTTATAGTGACTCTAGTCTTTTAAACTTTTATTTAACAACTAACTTTAATATCGCAACTCTTACTGGACCAAATATACGAGAATATGCTATGAAACCATTTGCTACATTTTTAAATTATCAATTAGAATTATTACAAAATGATATAGTTTTACAAAATAGTTTTGATTTTTATGAAGATGATCCTTTAAAAGAAAGCTTAGAATATCATTTTACAAAACCGGTTTGTTATAAAAGTTTATATAACGCTGAAAAAATAATTATAAAAGGAAGACTTATTGGAGGATGTTTAGAAGCTATTTCTTCTATCATTGGAACAAAATATGATGTAACTGAAGAATTTTGTAAAAGTTTTCCTGAAGGAATGTTATGGTATTTAGATATCTATGATGCTAATCCTCTTACATTAACAAGACAACTTTGGCAAATGAAAGAGGCAAATTGGTTTAGTAATACAAATGGAGTAATTATTGGAAGGACGAAAGCTATAAAGGAAGTATTAGATTATACTTATCTTGATAGTTTGCATAAAACCTTTGATTCTTTGAATATTCCAGTTATTTATGATATTGATATTGGTCATGTTATGCCAAGTTTTAGTATAATAAATGGAAGTGTAGGAACTTTTATTTATGAAAATGGAAAAGGAAGTTTAAAACAAGAAAAAATATAATTGATGTGTCAAATTATTGTCAAATTTTTCCAATTACCTTGCATTAAGTGTAATAGTAGATTATTCTAATAATAGAGGGAGAGTGAAATGTGTGATATATCCATCTATTGACAAACTTTTAAATATGGTATCTTCTAAATATGAACTTGTTCATATTGCTGCTAAAAGAAGCAGACAAATTAGTGAAACGGGTTTTTTACAAATGCCTGCCAAAAAATATAAGTCTGCTAAAAATATTGGTAAATGTTTAGAAGAAGTTGCTGAAGGATTGATTAAGGTTCATAAAGACCTTGACTAAATCTTCTAAATTAGTTAAAATAATCTTATAAAGTGTTGGTTAGGATTGGTGATTTTATGAACAAAAAAGGACAAGCTCTTGTAGAATATGTGCTTATCATTGCACTTATTTCTGTTGTTATTATAGGTCTTGTTAATATTTTTGGAGGATACTTAAAAGATGCAATGACAAAATCATCTTGTAATTTGGTAGGACAAGAGTATGTAGAAGGGAAAAAGCCAGGAGAGGGTTCCTGCAAAAGCGAAAGTAATTGATTCGTCAATTACTTTTTCTCTCCAATAAATAGAATTTTAAAAATTATATATAATAATAAGGGTATAATAATAAGGGTGGTGGACATGAAAGAAAAAGTTGTTGATTTAAAATATGCAAAATTACATCTAATAAAAACTAATAAATTTAGATCAATTAATTTTAAAGTATTATTAAAAGAAGAAATAAAAAAGGAAGACATAACCAAAAGAAATTTGTTAACAGATTTTTTGGTTTTAAGTACAAAGAAATATAAAACAAGAAAAGAACTTGCTTTAAAAATACAAGATTTATATTCCTTATATTTATCATCTTTTAATACAAGAATTGGAAATTACTTAGTTACTAGATTTAATTTATCAATTTTGAATCCTAAATATACTGAAAACTCTATGCTAGAAGAAAGTTTAGAACTGCTTCATGAAGTTTTATTTGAACCTAATGTTAAGAATAAAGAATTTGATAAAGAAATATTTAAAGTTGTAAAAAATGATTTAGAAAAAGAAATAATTTCTTCTTGTGAAAATCCACGAGTTTATGCTAATCTTGCTATGTTAAGTCATTTAGGAAATGGTGCATATTCTTATAAAGGTTATGGTTATTTAGAGGACTTAGAAAAAATTACTGAAAAAAATTTATATGAATATTATAAAGAATTTCTTTATAAAAGTTGTGTTGATATTTATGTAATTGGAGAATTTGATGAAAAGGAAATGATTTCTTTAATAAAAGAAAAAATAGATTTTAAAACAATCAAAAAATCAAAAGGAGAGCTTATCATATATCATGATAAAATTAAAATGCGACCAAGTATTTTTATAGAAGATTCGAACTTTAATCAATCAAAACTTTCTATTGGATGTAAATTAAAAGATTTAACCGAATTTGAAAGAAAATATGTTATTAATATGTATAATATGATTTTAGGTGGAGGATTTAACTCTAAATTTATGCAAGAGATTAGAGAAAAAAACTCACTTGCTTATTATATTAATTCTAATGTAAATAAAGCTGATAATTTGCTAATTATTTCATCTGGTATTAGTAAAGAAAACTTTGATAAAGTAATAAGCCGAGTAAAGATGATTATGAAAAGTATTCGAGATGGTAAAATTACAGATGAGGAATTAGAACAAGCTAAAACTGAATATTTAAGTATTTTAGAAGAAACTTGTGATAATATTGATAGTATTGTCGAAAATGAAATTGCTCGTGATTTATTAAATTTAGATAATCTTGAAGTAAGACAAGAAGAAATAAAAAAAGTTACCATAGAAGATATTATAAATGTAAGTAAAAAGGTTCATTTAGATACCATTTATCTATTAAAGGGGGATAACAATGGAGCATAAAAGTTTTTTAAATTTAGATCAAGATTTATATACATTTACGTTAGAAAATGGTTTGCAAGTTTATTTAGTTCCATTTAAAAATCAAAAAAATTATTATGCAATTTTAGGATGTAAATATGGATCTCGTGATATTGAATTTAAGGTAAAGACGGAATCTATAAAAACTCCTTTAGGAACAGCTCATTTTTTAGAACATAAGATGTTTGAAATGGAAGATGGAATAGATCCATTTAAATTCTTCTCTAAAAGTGGAGTAAATACTAATGCTTCAACAACATTCGATAATACAAGATATTATATTTGGGGAATTAATGATTTAGAAAAAAATTTAAATTATTTACTTGATTTTGTTTATACTCCTTATTTTACAGATAGTAATGTTTCAAAAGAAAAAGGCATTATTAAAGAAGAAATACTAATGTATGAAGATGATCCAGAATGGGCAATGGATGATGAAATGCGAAAAAATTTATTTTATAACTTGCCTAGTCGAGAAAAAATTGCTGGAACAGTTGATTCTATCATGGATATAACTAAAGATGATTTATATCATGCTTATAATGCTTTTTATCATCCAAATAATATGGTTTTGGTTATTGGAGGAAATATTAATCCTCAAAAGATAGAAAAATTAATTAGAAATCATAAAAAATTAAATTCTATAAAAAAAATAGATTTGGTGAAAAGAAAGGTATATAAAGAACCAACGGATGTTTACTCTGAATTTAAAGCAATCTATAAAAATATTAAAATTCCAAAAGTAAGGTTCAGTGTTAAAATTAACAAAGAAAAATTTAAAGATTTTTCTGATATAGAGCAAAATATGTATTTAGGAATTATTATGTCAAGTTTATTTGGAAGTACATCAAATTTTAAAGAGTATGTTACTCAAGAAGAACTTACAAGTGGCTTTTATATAGAAAAAAATACTTTTGATTCATTTATGACATTAGATATAACTGGAGAATCTGATAAAGCAGATTTGTTTATTGAAGAGATAAAAAAGACATTAGAAAATGTTAAAGTTAAACATGATGAGTTAGAACGAATAAAAAAAGTATGGATTGCAAGTGAAATAAGGATGATTGATAGTGTAGAAATGACTGTAGATAATATTTATAGCGATTTTATCATGTATAATAAAGTTTATTTAAATAGAGTAGAGTGTATCAAAAATTTAAATAGCAAAAGATTAAATAAATTTATTAAAGAACTTGATTTATCTAATCAAAGTTTAGTTATGGCTTTACCAGAAGAAAATAGAGATAGAGATTTTTAAAAGGATTTGATAAAAAATCCTTTTTTTAAAAAATAATATATTTACTTTTCTTAGTATAACATTTATAATAAGCATGTTTAGAAAAGTTCTCATTTTTATTAAAGAAAAAATGGTATAAAAAATGAAAATTTTGTGGTACAATCTAGGTGGTGGTTGTGATGAAGAATAGAACTTTATTAAGAGAAGTTGCAGTTAAGGTATTATATCAGGTATATATTCTTGAAAAAACGAATGTTAAATTTGATGTAGATTCTTTAATTAAAGATCAAATGGAAGTAGAAAATGAATTTGTAAATAATTTAGTTCATGGAACTTTATCTCGTCAAAAAGAAATTACTAAATTAGCTAATAGGTATTTAGAAAATTGGACAATTGATAGATTAAGTAAAGTAGATAAAGCCATACTCTCAGTTGGTATTTATGAATTATTATATACAAAAACACCTTGCATAGTATCTATAAATGAAACAATTGAATTATCGAAAATTTATAGTGACGAAGAAGTTTCTGATATGATAAATGCTTGTATGGATAAAATTTATAAAACTGAGGATTTACATGGAAAAGAATAATTATATAACTGTATCGGTATTAAATCGTTATTTAAAATATAAAATCGACAATGATCCAAATTTAGGAGAAGTTTTTTTAAAGGGAGAAATCTCTAATTTTAAAGCCCATACAAGGGGACATTTTTATTTTACTATTAAAGATGAAAACTCGAGAATAAATGCAATTATGTTTGCATCTAATGCCTCTAAAGTTAAGTTTCAGGTATATGATGGTATGAAAGTCTTAGTTACTGGTAGAGTAAGTGTTTATGAATCAAGTGGTGCTTATCAAATTTATGTTTCAGAAATGCTTGAAGATGGATTTGGATCACTTTATCTTGCTTTTGAACAATTAAAAGAAAAACTAGATAAAGAAGGGCTCTTTAAAGAAGAACACAAAAAAAGAATTCCAAAAATTCCCGAAAGAATTGGAATTATTACTGCTCCAACTGGTGCTGCAATTAAGGATATATTGTCTACAATTAAAAGAAGATGGCCTCTTTGTGAAACTATTCTGTTTCCTTCTTTAGTTCAAGGTGAATATGCAAAAGATGATATCGTCAAAAATTTACGTCTTGCTGAAAATTATGATTTAGATGTTTTGATTCTTGGTCGTGGTGGAGGTTCTATTGAAGATTTGTGGTCATTTAACGAAGAAATTGTTGCAAGAGCAATTTATGAATCAACAATTCCAATTATTTCAGCAGTTGGACATGAAGTAGATTTTACAATTGCAGATTTTGTCTCTGATAAAAGAGCACCAACTCCAACTGGTGCAGCGGAGATGGCTGTTCCGGATAAAAAAGATGTTATGTCTTATTTATCTCAAGTGTCTATTCGAATGAATACAACAATAGATTCTATTTTAAAACAAAAGCTTGATAAATTAAATAATATAAAAAGTAGTCAAATATTTAAAAATCCATATAGAATGTATGAAATTAAAGAACAACAATTTGATATATTATATGAAAAACTTTTAAAAGAAATTAAGATAATTTTTGAAAAAAAATTTCAAGAATTAAATTTATTAAAATCTAGTTTTGTTTTTAAAAATCCAAATGTTTTAATTATCGATAAAGTTTATCAATACAATGATTTAATTAAAAAGATAAATTTAAATATTGAAAATATATTTAAAATGAAAATGCAAAACTATATAAATTTATTAGATAAAGTTGAAATATTAAATCCAATTACAACAATTAAAAGAGGATATTCGATAACAAAAGATAAAGATGGAATTTTAAAATCTGTTAAAAAGATAAAAAAAGGGGAAAAAATAGTTACAGAACTTGTTGATGGTTTTCTTGAAAGTGAGGTTTTGGAAATAAATGAAAAGAATTAAAGATAAAAATAATATTATAAAAAAGATTAATTGTGATAATGAAAAACTTGATATTAAAAGGATTCTCTATTATTTGATAGAAGAATATAAAATTAGAGTACCTATTATTAAAAACCATATAAGAGATTTTGATACATTTAAAATAATTTTAACAGATGGTGATGATAGAACATTTTTCTTTGAATTTGATACAGATATGACATATATTGAAGTTTTAGTTCTTGGTAAAGAATACATAGATTACTATGATATCGATAATAAATATATTCATTTATCAAAAAGAATTTATGAAAATAAAAATACCAAGACTAAAATTGAAAAAATTCAAAATGATGATAAAGAATATGATATGCGTATTATAAATGGAATTAAATATTATTATGAAAAAGAAATAAATTCAAATAAGCAAAAGATAAATGGTTCTTTATATAATATTTATGAGTTTAAATTTACAAATCAAATATTTAAGGCAACGATTAATTTGAAGATACCAGAAAACTTTCCATTTGTAGAAGGACTTGTTATTAAAAAATTGTTAAAAATTGAAGTAATTGATTCATTGGAAGAATTATTTGGAATTTTTTATAAATTAGTTGCTTGTCCAAATGCTATTATTCGTATAAATAAAAAGAAAGAATATATAAAAAAAGATAATCCAAACCAAATAGATTTTGGTGTTGTTAGAAAGAAAAATAATAGAATTGAAGAAGAAGTTATGGAATATGTTCCAAAGATATTATTAAAATCAGTTGAAAATAATAAAACTAAGAAAAAAGGTGGTAAAAAATGAAAAAAGAAGAAAAAGAGTTAAGTTTTGAGGAAAATATAAAAAAATTAGAAAAAATTGTTCAAGAATTGGAAAGTGGTGAAGTTTTACTAGATGATGCCATTTCAAAATTTAATGAAGCATCTCTTATAGCTAAAATATGCGATAAAAAACTAAAAAATGCAACTGATTCTATTAATAAAATCCGAAATGAAGATGGTTCTTTAAAAGAATTTGCTGTGGAAGAATAATATGAGTAAAAAAAATAAAAAAACGTCAAATATTAAAAATAAAGAATCTAAAAATAGATTAAAAGAAAATAAAACATTCAAAAAAGATGGTATAGCAAAAGAATATAAAAAAGATTTTAAAGAAGCTATAAAAGAAATTAGAGAAGATGCAATTAAAGTAGAAATTGAAAAAGGAAAAACAACACCAATTAACGAAAAAAAAGAAGAAAATATAAATGAAAAGATTCAAAGTTTTATAAGTATATTATTTACTATTATTGTATTTATTCTTTTAATATTTTTAATTGTTGTTTTATATAATAATTATTTTAAAAAAGAGAAAAAATTAGAAATTAATAAAGAGGAAGTTTGCCAAGAATTTATAAAAAAAGATTATGGTATAAAAGAAGATGATATCGAAGATTATATTAGAAAATATCGTAATATATTTTATAATATAGAAGCATTTGACATTAAAAACATCGAAAATAAAGATTTACTTACAATATCGAAATTTATTATTTGGGGAGATACTAATGATTATATTGTTTGTGAAGGTGAGGATGAAAACTGTTTTGTATCAAAAAAAGAAATGGGAGAAAAAGATTTACAAAGTAAATTAAATTATTTCTTAAAATCAGATAGAAAAGTTAATTATTCAAACTTTTTTGAAGATGAAAATACAAGATTATATAAACAAGGAGATAAAATTATTTTAACATTTAAGGAATTTGAATATGAAACTTATAGACATGATTTAGTTGAAACAATTATTGATAATAATAATGTTGAACTTATTTTTTCTTTATCAAAACATATTGCAGGTAGTAATTATTATAATTATGTTGGATCTAAAAAAATATATTTAAAATATGAAAATAATGACTTTGTTTTAATTCGTCTTGAAACAATAATTAAATTTTCTTAAGATAAATAGTAAGATTTTATTTGACTTTAAAAGGATTCTGTGATAGAATCTTTTTTGTTTGATGCCTCTAGCTCAAACCGCATTGAAAAGGTTAGAAACGTAGTACCTTTAAAGCGAGTCTTAAAAAGGAGGAAAAATGAAAGCAGTTATTAAAACAGGTGGGAAACAATACCTTGTCGAAGAAGGAAGTGTTATCTACGTTGAAAAATTAGAAGGAAACATCGGAGATGAAGTTACTTTTAATGAAGTATTAATGTTAGATAAAAAAGTTGGAAATCCTATTGTTGATGGTGCAAATGTTCGTGGTACAATTGTAAAACATGGTAAAGGTGAAAAGATTAAAATCTTTAAATACAAACCTAATACAACTTCAACAAGAAAAAAACAAGGACATAGACAACCTTACACAAAAGTTGAAATTAAAAAAATTGGTTAGTTATGATTCTTGTTAAGAAGGAAAAAAAATTAATTTCTATTACTGGTCATGCATTATACGATGATTTTGGTCGTGATATAGTTTGTAGTGCTGTATCAAGCATTGTTATTACAACTATAAATGGAATTCTAAGTATTGATTCTCGTGCAATTAAGTATAATACTAAAAGCGGAATAGAAATAGAAGTTATTAAAGAGGATAATGTTACACTTAAATTAATTCAGAATATGCTATTACTTTTAAAAGAATTAAGTTTAAAATATCCTAAAAATATTCGAGTAAAGGAAGGTGTTTAATAATGTTAGAATTAAATATTCAATTGTTTGCCCATAAAAAAGGTCAAGGTTCATCTACAAACGGAAGAGATTCTGAGGGAAGAAGACTTGGTGCTAAAGCATCTGATGGAGAGTTTGTTACAGCAGGATCTATTATTTATCGTCAAAGAGGAACCAAAATTCATCCCGGATTAAATGTAGGTCGTGGAAATGATGATACTTTATTTGCAAAGGTAGACGGAATTGTTAAATTTGAACATAAAGCAAATAAAACATTAGCAAGTGTTTATACAGAAGAGTAAGAATTTGCTCTTTTTTTATTGATATTTTTGTTTTCTAATAGTATAATTATTTATGCAAGGTAGGATTGATGTATGAAACAAAGGATTCTTAGTGCAATTGTTATGTTACTTATTGCAGTACCATTATTAATAATTGGAAACATACCATTTATTTTGTTAGTAATTTTTTTAGCACAAGCATGTTTATTTGAATTATTAAAGTATCAAAATGAAATACCATTTACCATGAAATTAGTTAGTTATTTATTTCTCTTTTTATTTCTTATAAAAAATGAAATTAATTTTTTATGGTTGCAAGAGAATTGTTCTTTATTACTTATTTTAATTTTTCTTTTGAGTTTAGTATTTGTTAAAGAAAGAAAAAAATATAATTATATGGAAGCAATATTTTTAATAGGAATTATTTTTGTTTTAGGAACGATATTTGAAAAAATTATTGTTATTAGAAATAATAATTTATATTTATTAATTTATTTGCTATTAATTCCTATTATTACAGATTCATTTGCACTTTTTATTGGAAAAAGTATTGGTAAACATAAACTTGCTAAAAGTATTTCTCCAAATAAAACCATTGAGGGAAGTATTGGAGGAAGTATAGTTGGTGTTATTGTAGCTGTTACATATTATGTTTTAGTTATAAAAAATGTTAAAAACATATATTTACTAGTCTTTTTAACTTTATTTCTATCTTGTTTAGGACAACTTGGTGATTTAGTTAAATCAAGTATTAAAAGATATCTTGGAGTAAAAGACTTTAGTAATTTGATTCCTGGGCATGGAGGAGTTATAGATAGACTTGATAGTTTTATATTTGTTATAATAGGATATATATTAATTGAATGTTTATTTTAGGAGGAGATTTATGATATTATCAATTATTTATTTTATTTTAATTTTAGGACTTATAGTTTTAGTACATGAATTTGGACATTTTATCTTTGCCAAAATATTTCATGTTCATGTATATGAATTTGCAATTGGAATGGGACCTAAAATATGGAGTAGTGAAAAACTACGGGAAAAAAGAAAAAAACAAGGAAAAAAAGTAAGTGAGACCATTTATACAATTCGTTGTATTCCATTAGGTGGATTTAATCAATTAGCCGGAGAAGGATTAGAAGAGGATAAAAAAGTTAAAAAAGAAAATTTACTTCAATCTAAACCTGTATGGCAAAGATTTTTAATTATGTTTTTTGGTGCTGGAAATAACTTTATCTTAGCCCTTATTGTTTTATTTGTTGGAGCACTAATTTATGGAAGTCCAAATATTTCAACAGTAATTCCTAGTGTAATCAATGATTCTCCTATGGCTGTTGCTGGAATTAAGTCTAAAGATAAAATTATATCTATAAATGATAAAAAAACTAAAACATTAGATGATATTCAACTTTATATGACTTTAGCAGGAGATAATGAAACTAAATTTGTGGTTCTTCGAAATGGAAAAGAATTAACTTATAAAGTTACCCCATTTACAGGAAGTGAAAAAGAAGAAAAAGGATATAGTTTTGGAATTCAATTTAACAATACACTTGAAAAAGGATTTATAAAGAGTATAACGTATACTTTCCAAAAGTTTTATGCAATAGCAAGACAAGTCTTTATAACCATTAAAGAACTTATTATTGGAGGAGTTAGTGTTAAACAATTATCTGGTCCTGTTGGAATATATTCAGCCGTAGATAAAACAAGAAGTGCCGGATTTTATAGTATTTTAAATTTAATTGCTCTTTTAAGTTTAAATGTAGGAATTATGAATTTAATCCCATTCCCAGCATTTGATGGAGGAAGAATTTTGTTTCTTGTAATTGAAAAGATTAAAGGCAAACCAATCAAAATGGAAACAGAAAACTTAATTCATAATATAGGTTTCTTTATATTACTTGCATTACTTATTTATGTAACGTTTAATGATATTTTAAGATTATTTTAAGCACTTTTAGTGCTTTTTTTAAAAAGTTTGCATAAAATTTACTGGGTGATGCTATGAAAAATAATAAACTAGTTTTAGAACTAAACAAGAATAAATATAAATATATATTTTTAATAACCATAATAGTACTAGGAATAATATCAGGAATAATTCTTTCTAATATTTTAAGTTATAATGATAAAAAAATGATTGGAGAAAATATAAATATTTATTTTTCAGGGCTTAAAAATGGAGAAAAAATTAATTATTTTGCTAATTTATTAAATTCTTTAGGTGTAAATTTATTATATTTTATTTTATTATTTATATTTGGAATATCGATTGTTGGAATAGTTTTAAATCCCTTTTTATTATATTTTAAAAGTTTAATTATTGGTTTTACTTTAGGAATAATGATTTCTTTATATAGTTATTCAGGAATAGTTTTAGGAATATTTAGTATTTTTCCTCATCAAGCTGTTAATTTAATTATTTATTTATTATTATCATTTTATGGAATGAATTTATCTTATAAATTATTTAGTTTTCTTTTTTTTAAAAAACAATTTAATGTTGTTTTATTTCGAAAAAAATATATAAAAATATTAGGACTTAGTTGTATTACATTAGTAGTATCTTCTTTTTATGAAGTTTTTTTAGGAGATTTTATCTTAAAACTTTTTACTTTTCTTATAAATTGAGTTATAATATATCTAAGTGTTGAGGGATGATGTATGAAAAAAGTGGTTGTAGGAATGTCTGGTGGAGTAGATTCAAGTGTTGCAGCAATTCTTCTTCAAAAGGCAGGATATGAAGTAGTTGGATTATTTATGAGAAATTGGGATAGTAGTATAAATAATGATTATTTAGGAAATCCTAATTTAGGAAACAATATTTGTCCTCAGGAACAAGATTATAATGATGCAAAGGAAGTTTGTAAAAAACTAAATATTCCTCTTTATCGTGTAGATTTTGTTAAAGAATATTGGGATAATGTTTTTACCTATTTTTTAAATGAATTAAAGTGTGGTAGAACACCAAATCCTGATATTATGTGTAATAAATATATTAAATTTGATGCTTTTATTAGAGAAGCTAAAAAATTAGGAGCCGATTTTATTGCAACTGGACATTATGCAAGAGTTAAAGATGGACATTTATTAAGAGGAATTGATGATAATAAAGATCAAACCTATTTCTTATCACAGTTATCTAATATTCAGCTTGAAAACGTATTATTTCCAGTTGGGGATTTAGAAAAGTCTGAAGTAAGAAAAATTGCTCTAGAATATGATTTAATTACTGCAAAGAAAAAAGATTCAACTGGAATTTGTTTTATTGGTGAAAGAAACTTCAAAGAATTTTTAAAAAATTACCTACCAACAAAACCAGGACGTGTTATTGATATTGAAACAAATAGGGTAGTAGGGGAACATCAAGGATTAATGTATTATACAATAGGTCAAAGAAAAGGTTTAAATATTGGAGGAAACTCGGATAAGATGTTTGTAGTTGGTAAAAACTTAGAAAAAAACATTTTGTATGTTTCATTTAATGAAGAAAACGAATATCTTAAAAGTGATAGTTGTTTAGTTACTGATGTAAATTTTATAAGTCAAGAAAGACCAACTAGCTGTACAGCAAAATTTCGCTACCGTCAAAAGGATATTTCTGTAACGTTAGAATATCTTGAAAATGGGAATTTAATTGTAAGATACAATAATATTAAAGCTGTTACGCCTGGACAAGCCTGTGTTTTATATTTAGGAGATATATGTCTTGGTGGTGGCATCATAAGTGAGGTGCGAAAAGATGAACAAAAATTATGGTATTTATTATGAAAAATTGACATTTTAATTGACAAAATAGGAGAATTTGATAAAATATTTTTAGGAGGTATTTAGGATGAGTAAAATTAGTAATATACTATCCGATATTGGAGTATCAAAAGTAAGATTAGCAAAGTATTTAGGAGTTTCAAGGCAAATGTTATATAATTATTTATCATTTGATAAATTAGAAGATTGGCCTAGTGAAAAAGCAACAAGATTAATGCAACTTTTAGAAATAAAAAAAGAGGAAGATTTAGATAATTTAAGTATTGATGGTGAATATATTATAAAAATTGATAATAAATTAAACGAAGGAGTTAAAGTTGCGCTTTCAGGTAGTAATCTAATTGATTTAAAAGGATTTAATCGTAAAGAAATTGAGGTACTTACAGATATTATTTCTCTCTTAAAAGATAGATTACGAGAGGATCATACTAAGGATACTTATAATACCTTTGTATACTTATATCATTATCTTCAAAGTATGGAAAATAATAAAGAATTAAAATATTTATTATGCTTTGTATCAAAACTTATGGGATTTACTGAGCCAAATGAATTTTTGTATAATAATGAACAACAATTTAATTTTGAAGCTATTATCTTTAGTGCTTTTATGTTGTATAGCAAAGGTGGAGCATCCAGAAGTAAACTAGCTGATACACATAAAAGATTTGTTGCTGAAATAAATCGAAAACATGAAGAAAAATTAAGCAGAACTCAAGAATTAACAGCAGTAAAAGAACAAGCGTTAAAAGAACTTGGATATACAACTATTACCGAAGAAAACGCAAAAGATGTATTTGAAAAAATTGCTGAAATTCAGTCTCGTGGAGATTAATAAAAGAAAAAGAATAAAAGGTGGTAGAATATGATTAATATATTAGAAACTGTTGATTTATATCAAGATACATGGAAAATGACATTTTATTTTGTAGTATCGTTATCTTTACTGATTGGTCTTTTATGGACATATTATCAAGTTTTTATGAAATCATCAAAAAAGAAAGAAAACTTAAAAGAAAATATAATCTATAATCATCCAGAAGATGTAATTGAAAATTACAATATGGAGCCTAAACGAAAAAAGAATATTGTAACAGAAGTAAAAAATAATTATATTATTAAAAATCATGAAGAATTGTCTTTGAATAACGAAAATACAATAAATTATTATGATAAACTTGAAAAAGATGAAAATTTAAATGATATTAATCAAAATAAGGAATTAGACATTAACAACGAGATACATAAATTATCAAATGAAGATACCAATTCTTTAGAAACTAATAAAAAAATGCCAAAAAATAATAATTATAAAAAAAATCAAAATAATAAAAATAAGTATTATCATAATAATAACAATAAAAATAGATATAATAAAAATAAATAAGCTATATAGTATAGTTTATTTATTTTTATATAAATAGGGTGGGTAGAAATGATATATTAATAATATAAGAAAGAATATATAACTAATATTATTTATAAATACGAAATATTATTAAACATATATATCTAAGTTAACATAAAATAAATTTTTTAATTTATTAAAAACGTTTAGAATATAAGATATATTTATTATAATAATAAAACAAAATCAATAGAATTATTATTTATAATTATATAATATTAAGGTATATAGTATTAGGTTTTAAAATATAGAACTTAACATAATATATATTATATAAAGTACTATATTATGATGAAAATAGAAAAAATTATACTTAAAATAAGTTTATATTATGTTATGTATTTAATATTTAGAATACTATTAAGAATACAATCTATAAAATTCGTTTTCTATTATTTATTATTTATTATTTATTATTTTTAATCTATAAATAATCTAAATTTTATTTAATCATTATTTATTATATATTTATAATTTATCTAAATTAAATTAAGATTAATATTTATTCATCTTTTTAATTCTCGATTCGTTTTAGAACATGTTAACATTACTAGTATTAGTCATAAACGAGAAAAAAACTCCCCTATTTTAAATCCAATTTTTGATAGGGGAAGTGTCGCTATTTTTTTACATATTAATAGAAAAATCCCACATAATATAAAAGGGTGATAAAATGAAAAATAAAAAGTCAAATAATGTTACAAATAAAAACAATAACAAATTAACTAATAAAAACAACAACTTAACTAATAAAAACAACAACCAAATAGATTCTAAAAATAATAATAATAATATTTGTGACAAAAATCAAAATAATTATGAATCTAACTTTGAATCAAATGAAATGGAATAATTAAATATTATAATTTTTTTTCAATTGATATATTCTGTTAGATAAAAAATTATTTAAATCTAGTATAAGATTTATACTTTGAAAGTCATAGTTTTTTAAAGCATACTCCCCTACTTGATTATTCATACTATTTATGACTTTAAAATCATTTATTAAAATGCCTTTTGTCTCTTTTAAAGTATAATCTTTACTAGATATTTGTTTTATTGTTGATATACTTTTTACCTCTTCTAAATTCATAATAGGATATCCTCCTATTTTTTTTATTAATATTGATAATTTTTCATAATATATATTAAATTTATTTAGATCATTTTGTAAATCAATTAATATACTATCTATCCCCTCCCCTTTTAAATTAAAATATAGATTATAAAGATTATTCTTAAATATAAAAATATTTGTTAGATATTGATTTAACATATCTATATAGTTAAATTTAATAAAAAGCACCTCCATATTAATATATGATAGATGCCTAATTTTGTTATTTTAATTTATCTAAAAAACTAGTTCCCATCCATGGCTTTTCTAATTTAAAGTTATCTATAATTGTTGCTCCTATATCAGCTAAAGATTCTAAAATTTCAATTTGCTTAGGTTCTTTAAATAATCTAGAGTAGACAATAACAGGTACATTTTCTCTTGTATGGGAAGTTCCTGGCATTGTAGGATCACATCCATGGTCAGCTGTAATAATTAGTAAATCATCAATATTTAATTTATTAAGAAGAATTGGTATTTCTACATCAAGGGCTTCTAATTCTTTAGCAAATCCATCTATATCTCTTTTATGACCATATAAAGTATCAAAATCACTTAAATTTACAAAACATAAACCATCAAAATTTTTTTCCATAACTTCAGTTAATTTATTTATTCCTTCTGAATTACATGTTGATTTCATTATTTTGGTAATTCCGTGTCCATTATAGATATCATTTATTTTTCCGATGGATATTACTTGATAGTTATTTTCTTTTAAAATATCTAAAACACTTTTATTAGGTGGAGTTAAAGTAAAATATTTGGTATTATTTGTAAATATATATTTTCCTGATTCACCTGTAAAAGGTCTGGCAATAACTCTTCCAACTTTCCATTCTTCACGTTTAGTTATTTGTCTTATTTTATCAGCATATTCGTATAATTCATTGATAGGAATTATAGATTCATGGGCAGCAACTTCTAAATTAGAGTCTCCTGTTGTATATATTATTAAAGATCCTGTTTCCAAATGTCTATCGCCAAGTTTTTCCAATACACTCTCATGATTTCCAACTAAATTCCCAATTATACCCTTTCTTGTCTCTCTAACAATTGTTTCAAGTAAATCTCTTGGAAAACCATTTTCCCCAAAATTTTTATAAGATATATTGTTTTCAATTGCCATCATTTCATAATGACCGCTTAAAGAATCTTTTCCTTTGTTTCTAGGCCTTGCAATGGTATAATAAGCCTCAGTTTCTTCGTTATTCATAGAAAGGGTACTTAATAGTCCTAATTTTTTCAAATTTGGAAGAAATAAATTTTTTTCCTTTAATAAGTTTCCCAATGTATTTACTCCTTCATCATTATAACTTATTGCATCAGTTGCTTCCCCTACTCCAAGGGCATCTAAAACAACTAAAAATATTCGTTTAAATTCCATTTTTATCCTTCTTTCTTAAATTATATTTCATGTAATCGTCTTTTAATTTGTTATTCAATACGTGAGTATAAATTTTTGTAGTAGCAATATCAGAATGTCCAAGAAGCTCTTGAATACTTTTTAAGTCAGCTCCTCCATTCAATAAATCAGTTGCAAAGGTATGTCTTAAGGAATGAGGGGTTGCTTTAATTAAAATATTATTATCCTCTAAAATATTTTTTAAAATATAATTAAATCCTTGTCTAGAAATTCCTTTCCCATGATTATTTAAAAATAATTTATCAAGTGTTTTGTTTTTACTTTTGACTAAAGAATTACGAATTTCTAAATAATCAATTATTGCTTTTTTTGCATATTTTGAAATAGGAACAATTCTTTCTTTCTTTCCTTTTCCTTCAATTAATACATAATCATTTTCTAAATCTATACTATAAATTGTTAAATTAACTAGCTCTGATACTCTTAAACCTGATCCATACATAAGTTCAAGCATTGCTTTATCACGATATTTAAAAGCATTTTCTAGTTTAATATCTAATATTTTATTCATATCACTTTCTGGTATTACAACAGGAAGTTTTTTATCTTGTTTCATAGAATCAATATTTAAACTTACATCTGATGATACTTTTTTTATTCTTAATAAATATTTATGCCATTCTTTTATCGTGGTAATATGTCTTTTAATACTTCTAGGATTAAGTCCATCTTTACTTAAAAATTCAAGATATTTTTGAATATCATTTATAGTAATATTTGATGCCTTACAAATTCCTTTTTTTTCTAAATATTCAACATAACTATTTAAATCAAATTCATAATTGGTAATAGTATTTTTACTTAATTTTTTTTCTAGTTTTATATAAGTTAAGTAATCTTTTATATCTTCTTTCATAAGCATCAAATGTATTATAGCATAAAATAAATTCTTTATCAAATTTCTAACTTATAAAAGTATAGACAATAAAAATATTCTTTGATAAAATAAACCTAAGGAGAACACTATGGAAAAACCTTTTGCTTTAAAATTAAAACCTCAATCTTTAAAAGAATGTTATGGACAAAAACATCTATTAGGTGATAATAAAATATTATCTAATCTAGTTAAAAATAAAAAAATATTTTCAATGATTTTATATGGCAAACCAGGAATTGGAAAAACTAGTATTGCAACAAGTTTAGTTAATGATTTAAATGTTCGTTATCGTACCTTGAATGCAACTATAAATGATAAACATGATTTTCAAGTGGTATTTGAAGAAGCTAAATTATATGACGGATTAGTCCTCATTTTAGATGAAATACATAGATTAAATAAAGATAAACAAGATCTTTTGTTACCAGTTCTTGAAAATGGTTTAATTACATTAATTGGTTTAACTTCATCAAATCCTTATCATTCAATTAATCCTGCCATTAGAAGTAGATGTCATTTATTTGAATTAAAACCTTTAGAAGAAGAAGATATTAAAGAAGCATTAGAAAATGCTATAAAGAAAAATATTTTAGAAAATTTAGAAATAGATAATGAAGCAATTTTATATATTGTAAAAAGAAGTGGTATGGATTTAAGATATGCATATAATTTTTTAGAACTTGCTTATTATTCTAAAGATGATCATAAAATTACTTTGGATTTTTTAAAAAGTATAGATAATAAACCTAATTTCTTTCACGATAAAAATGATGATGGCTACTATGATGTTTTAAGTGCTTTTCAAAAGTCTATTCGTGGAAGTGATGTTGATGCCTCTCTTCATTATTTAGGAAGAATGCTTAAAGCAGAAGATTTAGATAGTATTTTTAGAAGACTTTCAGTTATTTGTTATGAAGATATTGGACTTGCAAATCCAAATATGGGTATGAAAGTTGAAGCTGCAATTCAGGCCTCTTCTAGAGTTGGTCTACCTGAGGCAGTTATTCCACTTTCTACTGTTGTAATAGAACTCGCCTTATCTCCTAAATCAAATAGTAGCTATCAAGCAATTAACAGTGCACTTTCAGATATTGAAACAGGAAGATGTGGAATGATACCAGATCATATAAAAACTAATGCAAAAGATTATCTATATCCTCATGATTTTAAAAATTCCTGGGTTAATCAACAATATTTACCAGATAATATTAAAAATAAAAAATATTATATTCCTAAAACTACAAGTAACTATGAAAAAATGTTAAAGGATGTATATGATAAACTTAAAAAATTAAGAAAAGAGGAGAAAAATGAGTAGACCAAGAGGAAGACTTGTTCGAATTGAACTAGTATGTTTAAACTGTGGAAACATTGATACAATTCAAAGAGTAAAATGTTCTAAAGGATTTGGACATATTAAAGATTTATGGTGTTATAAATGTAAAAATGTAACAAAACATTATGAAATTATTGAAAAAAGCATTTTTTTAAATTTAGTTACTTTTGATAAATTATCACTGTATGTAAAATCATTATTAGAAAATCAAAAGAAAGTAGAAGAAGATTCTAAAAAATTAATTTTAAAATAAAAAAATCCTTTTGGGATTTTTTTTATACTATTTTCTCTTTCTTAGAAATTTTAGTTAATACTCTTAATCCCTTATAAAGTAAATCATAAGAGTTTAAAGAAAATACAATTAACAAAAAGAATATTAAAGATATTTGTAAATTCATTGTTGTTAAATTAAAGAAAGAGTATTGGAACATAAAACCATAAATAAATCCAAATAGTAATACTAAAAATAAAGTAATTCTTAACATATTAAATGGCTTAGATATTTTATATAAATGAATAAATCCAGTAGTTGCAGTTAAAAGAACAGCAAGGGCATTTACAATATCATCAGGTAGGTCAAATGCTGCTTTAAATAATATTATTAAGATAATATTCAAAAATACTGTTACACCAGCTGGAATACTATTTTTAAATATTTTTAAAATAAAGTTACCACTAACAACATTAGTATTTGGTTCTAGTGCAAGAATAAATGATGGAATTCCAATTGTTGTTGTAGTTATTAAAGTTAATTGAATTGGAATAAAGAAATATTCATTTCTTGTAAATAAACAAGTTAATATAATTAAAATAGTATAAATAGTTTTTACAAGTAATAAAGATGCACTTCTTTCAATATTATTAATGGTTCTTCTTCCTTCAGCAACAATTTTAGGCATAGAAGAGAAATTATTATCTAAAAGAACAATCTGAGCAACGCTTCTTGCTGCATCACTTCCACTAGCAACAGCTATACTACAATCTGCTTCTTTTAATGCAAGACAATCATTTACACCATCTCCTGTCATTGCTGTCGTATAACCAAGTCGCTTTAATGCCAAAATAATTTGCTTTTTACCATTAGGAGTTACCCTTCCAAATATATCGGTTTCTTCTACCACCTTATCAATATTTTCATCATTTAATAAACTGGCATCTATTGCTTTTAAATCTCCGTCCATTCCAGCTTTTTTAACAATATTTAAAACGGTTTTAGGATTATCTCCAGAAATAATTTTTACCTTTACTCCTTCTTTTTTAAAGAACTGTAATGTATCTTTAGCTTCACTTCTAATTTCATCTTCAATTAAGATAAAACCCAGTATTTCTAAGTCTTTTGGTGTTTCAGATAACTCTAATTTATTTTTAGCAACTACTAAAATACGATAATCTTCTTGATAATTCTCAATTAAACTATAATCTAATTTTTTATCTTTAATAACATATTCATAAGCTCCAATATAATAAGAATCATCGTTTTTTATTTTAACAGCTGAAAATTTTCTACTTGAAGAAAAATCAATTTTATTTTCTATTTCATATTTCTTTTCATTTGTATATTTGTTTCTTAAAGCTTTAAACGTTGGAGATTCATCATACAAACAATTTGTAATTTTCTCAACTACAAAAGAAAAATCTTTTTTAGAAATCGAATTACTTGGAATAATATCATATACTTTCATATTTCCTGTTGTAATTGTTCCTGTTTTATCCAAACATATTACATTTACTCGTGATAAAGTTTCAATACAATACAATTGTTGTACTAAAACTTTATATTTTGATAATCTTATAACACTTACAGCCATAACTGAACTGGTAAGTAGTACTAAACCTTCTGGAATCATTCCAATAAGGGCAGCAACAGTATTTATTATCGAATCACTTAAAGTACTTCCAATAACTAAATATTGATTACAAAATAAAGCAATTCCTAAAGGGATAATAATAATTGATAAAACTCTTACAATTTTTTCAAATGAATTTAATATAACTGAATTATTCTCTTTAATATATTTTGCATCATGAGAAATAGTATTAATATAGTTTTCATTTCCAACATGAATTACTTGAGCTTTACAAGTTCCTGATACAATAAAACTTCCGGATAATAAAGTATCTCCAACTTGCTTTGAAATAGAGTCTTGTTCTCCGGTAATAAATGATTCGTTAACTTCAACATTTCCATCTAAAATAGTAGAATCACAAAGTACTTGATTTCCACTTTTTAACATGGTTATATCATCCAATACTATTTCATTCATTTCAATTGTTATTTCATCACCATCTCTTAAAACAAGACTTTTACTACTAGAAATAACTGATAGTTTATCAATTATTTTTTTTGAAATGATTTCTTGGATAATACTTATAATAGTATTACAAAATATTACTCCCATAAATAAACAATTTTTTAAGGAATAAAGAATTCTTCCAGAAAATATTCCTGATATTAAAATCGAAGCTCCTAAAAAAATATTTAAAAAGTTAAAATAAGTAAATACGTTTGTAGTAATTATTTCTTTTATAGTCTTAGTCTTTGGTTGATTATCATAATTAACAAGACCTTTTTCAATTCTTTCTTCTACTTCTTTTTTGGTTAATCCAATGTCATAATTAATTTTTTTCATAAATCCCCCTTTATTTTTCTAACATTTCAGAAATATCTAATGCTTTTGTATGCTTAATTTCTTCCCAAACGTTCTTAGTATTAAACATAGAGTATATATAAATAGGAAGCCAACTTAAATGGAAAATTGGAAAGAATAAAATTCCCAAGATAAGCTTTTTAATACTTTTTTTAAAATATATTGTTAAGAAAATTGATACGCATACTTCTCCAATATACCCTATTAATATTCCAAGTATTATAAGTGGAAGTGGAATAAAGAATATATATGATATGATAAGAAGAAATAATGCTATAGATTGATTAATTGGAAGAGTTAATACAAAAAACATTTCAATAAGTTGAAAAGAATTTTTTTCTTTTATAGCATAAAATAAATCTTTCATATAATATTTTAATACCTGCATACTTCCTTGAATCCATCTTTTTCTTTGTTTCATTGAAATAAAGAAATTAGTAACTTGTTCATCATAAAAAATAGCACTTCTTTGATAACCTATTTTTTCATGATTTATTGCACTTACACAAGTAAGTTCGATATCTTCTGTTGCTGTTGTAGCTCGGTAGTTAATTTTATTAATATAATCTTTTAAAACCGCATACCCCGTTCCATTTATAGAACTACTCTCCCCCATTCTACTTCTAGCTTCATAAACAAATAAACTTTGTAAAAAGAAGAATAATCCATAACTTCCGGTTATAGCATTTTCATATAAATTTTTACTATCACGAAATCCCTGTACAACTTTATATCCCTCATTTAACTTATCATTTATATTAACGAGAAAATTACGATCTAAAACATTATCAGCATCAAATATTATATAAGTATCAAAACTATTATCATTTTTAAAACATTCAAAAGCATAGTTTAATACTTCTCCTTTTGTTTTGGTTTTAAATTTAGGTTCTAATATCATACATCCTTCATTAAGAGCAATTTGTTTCGTATCGTCAGTACAATTATTCGGCATAACACATATTTTATAATAATTCTTATCATATGTTTGTTTTTTTATACTATTAATTAATTTTCCTAAAACCATTTCTTCATTTCTTGCAGCAATTAAAATTAAAAATTTATGTTTTTTCTTGGTAACTCTTTTTACTTCTTTTTTCTTTAATAAAAATGGTAATATAGCAAAGAGTCCAAAATGAATTGAATGAATTAGCAAAATCATATTTAAAACAATTATAACTATTTTTAATGTTTTCATATTTACTTCCTTTTTATCTTTTTTAAAATTGGTTCTATTAAAACTTTATTTACTTGATAAGAATAAATAATAGCAATGATTAATCCCAATGATGATAACCAAATATTTTTTAAATAATAACAAGCTATTACTATACTTAAAACTATGGTATGAAAAATAACATATTTATCTTTTTTTAAAACAATATATTTTTTAAGTTTATAATTTCTGTAGAAATAAATAACAATATAGGCAGTTAAAGTTGCAAGAATTGATGCATAAAGCCCTATTCTTCGAATTAATAAAAATCCGACAATAAAATTTATAATGGTTGCAATAATCGTTGTTCTTGCTAATATTTTAGTATCTTTATAAGCTGAGAATATTCCACTACAAAAATTTGATAAGTTAGAAAAATATACCGATATTATCATTAAAGGAATATACATATAAGCCTCTTTATAAGCATTTTTTACAAGTAAATTAAAAATAAATGGAATAATTGCAATAATTAAAATTGAAACACATATTAAAAATCTATTTAAATTAATATATACACTATTATAAAATTCATTCTTATCATTTTTATTTACTACTTTACTAGCTGATTCCTTCCATGATAAATTAAAATAACTATAACATGTATTAATAATAGTTGGAAACCTAAGTCCAACTGAATAAATTCCATTTTTGGCACTTCCTAAAATATTGACAATTAAAAGTCTATCAGTAAGCCCAATTGCATTCCATGATATACTATTTGGAACAAGAGGAAAGGAATATTTAATCATTTCCATAGTAACTTTTTTATTCATATTTTTGATTTTAACATAAGAAAATACATGAATCTTTATTAATAACCAAATTGAAACAAGACTATTTCCTATAATATAAGATAAAAATAAACTATTAAGCCCCATTTTAAGTCCTACAATAAATAATATATTTAAAAGAATGGTTGCAAGACTAGATAAAAAGCAGAATAAAGAATAAAGTTTAAATTTAGAAAGTCCTCTTGCTGTACTTCCAGCAAGGGATGATAATAAACTAGCAAAAATATAAAATATCAAAAATACTGTATATGGATATTTTAAAAGACTACCAACAATTAAAATTAATAAACTCCAAACAAAAAAACTAATCACTGAAAAAATAAAGGTTGCTGAAAATACTTCACCTTTTGATTTTTTATCTTTAGCATCAATTAAAAATCTAAACATTCCTTCTTCCATAAGTAAAGTAACACAAGGAATTAAAAAGATTGAAATTGTATTTAAAAAATCATATTCTCCATATTCACTAGTTGTAAGTAAACTAGTATAAAGTGGTAATAATAAAAATGATATTAACTGAGTTGAAAATTTACCAATAGAAATAATAATTGTATTTTTAATAAGTTCTTTTTTTTGATTCATATAATCACTCTCTAAATAATTATATCATTTTCTGTCACATTAGTCTATCTATTCCTAAAAAATAGTTTTTATAGACTGTAAAGTTCTATTTGCATTTATAAAAAAAATTTAGTATAATGTTTATAGTGAGGTGGCTATGAAGAAGAAAACGGTAAAAATAATAACTATAGCTATACTATTAATAATGGTAGTATCCTTTATTTGTAGTTTAATTTATTTATAAAAAAATTGGAAAATTTCCAATTTTTTTATTTGTTCTTCTTTAATAAGTCTCTAATTTCTTCAAGTAATAAAATATCATCAGCTTTTTTTACTTCTTCTTTTTTCTCTTCTTTAGCTTGTTTCTTTTTAGCTTTTTCTTGTAATGTATTAAATGCTTTTACTACGATAAAAATAGTAAATGCAACAATTAGAAAATCAACAATATTTTGAATAAATTTTCCAAACATAATGTTAGCATCTCCTAAAGTTACTTTAATATCAGAAAAATCAATTCCACCTATTATTAAACCAACAAGAGGCATAATAATATCATTAACTAAACTAGAAACAATAGAATTAAAAGCATTACCAATTACAACAGCAACAGCTAAATCCATTACATTTCCTTTAGAAATAAAGGTTTTAAATTCTTCTAAAAACTTTTTCATATTTCTCCTTTCCTACTTTGTTCCAAAGATTCTATCTCCTGCATCACCAAGACCTGGCACAATATAACCATGTTCATTTAATGAAGAATCTTTATATGCAGAATAAATTTCAACATCAGGATGATCTTTCTTAATTCTTTCTATTCCATCAGGAGCTGCAATAATAGATAAAAACTTAATTTTTTTAACTCCCCGACTTTTAATCATACTAATTGCAGCACTTCCAGAGCCTCCAGTTGCAAGCATTGGATCTAAAACAATAACTGTTTTATTTTCAATGTTTTTAGGAAGTTTACAATAGTATTCAACTGGTTCAAGCGTTTCTTCATTTCGGTATAATCCTATATGACCAATTTTAGCATTAGGCATAACCTTTAAAACACCATCAACCATTCCCATTCCAGCTCGAAGTATTGGGACAAAAGCAAAATCATCTTCTGATATCACTTTACCAATTGTTTTAGTAATAGGAGTTTCTACTTCCACTTCCCTAAGTTTGGCATCCTTTAAAGCCTCAAAGCAAAGAATCATAGCAAGTTCACTGATTAGTTCTCTAAACTCTTTGGTACTAGTATCCTTTCTTCTTAAAATAGATATTTTATGTTCCACCAATGGATGATTTAAAATAATTTCTTCCATATTCCTCCTTGAAACAATTTAATCTTATCATAGATTAACCTATTTTTCAATTATATTTTTTGAAAAAAGAATGCATATAATGCATTCTAATTATTATTATATTTATAATCCAACTACATACGGATCAAGTTCTGTTCCAGAGCCTGATAGTATTTTTACAGTAGATTTTAAATTGATGGAAGGGCGAACAGGACGACTACTATTCAGTTCCGAGGTGGAAATGGTAGCATTGGCACTGACGCTTAAAACATACCAACTAGAAAATGGTGTTATTAGCCACATAGCACTTGGTGGATTATAAAAACCATCAAGTTGTGCTGAAAACATTTCTCCTACTCTTGGAAGTCCAACTTTACCAATATATATTTTATTTGCATCATATCCATCTGCATTTGGATCAGTTGGATATTTTGTACAATTTTTTGTTGTTACTGAATTCAAATTAGAATCTTTGCATATTGTTGCTTTATAACTAAAATTGCTAGTTCTATATAATCCTAGATAATATGTTCCATCTACCATCATATTTTTATATGTTGATGATATATTATTATACCACGTATTATTCAAATATGAATCCCAATAGGTATCTCCGGTTGTATTATCATTTTTACCAAAGTATGTACTACTTGCAAAATTTTTAGTAATTTCAGTTTTTGGAGTTGATGTACTTGTTTCATCTCTTAAGATATCATTTCTTGTTAATTTTGTTATATTATTTTCCGTACTTACTATTCTATATAAATCTCCATCAAAATTTACATATTCACCAGAATATCTTTTATACAATTCTGTTCCAATAGTCCCACTTTCATAATCACTACCAACAAGTTTATATGGATCAGTTTTAATTCCACATCCAGACAACACGACGCCAGATTGTAAGATAATTGAAGGACGGACGCCGATCGTGTAACTCCATGACGCATTGTAATTTATCAGTTCGCCATTGGTACTGACATACCGAACGTTCGAATCAGACGTTGGGGTCATTAACCACCAATAATCACGCATATTAAGGTAACCTGTAGCATAATTAGAAGTATTACAAGCATTACTGCCATTACAACGATAACTATTATAGTATTCATATGCATTTAATAGTCCTACTCTTGCTTGTTTTGTTTTTTGAGTTTCAATGGTTTCAGGTCTTACTGGAGGAACTGAAACACTTGTTGAATAATTCCATATTGCATTTTCAATGATAGTATCTTTATTAATTAAAGTATCATAAAAATCTTCATTTAACCATTGATAAATATATGATCCATCATATTCTGCATTACTCCCCCAAATTATTGATGTTATTGTATCTTCAGTTACCATTTTCATTCTTCCATCTGGATAAATTGCTGTTATTCTCCACATTTTACCACTATACCATAGATAATTAAAGTCTATACAGTCGCGACTTCCTGATAGATATATTATTCCATCTTCTTTATAAGTTAACTTAGCATTTTGACAAGTTGATGAAGTGTTATTGCTTTTTATTTGTATAGGTGGTTCTTTTATTATTATATCTTGATTTAATATAAGTTCTGTTTGGCCATTTAATGTTGCACCTGTACTTTCAAATCCTCCGACAGTACCTAATATAATCGTTAAATCACTACTTGATGAATTAGTAAATGTTAATGATATCGTTTTCGTATTAGTAAAAGTTCCTTCTACTAAATTATTTGGAAAACTTTCAGTACTAGTTACTCTGAATGTTCCATAACCTTCTACATCATAATACATTTTATAAGCCATTGCACTAGTAGTACTTGCTGTTATTTTAACAGATACTGTTTTACTACTATTAGCACTTAAGGTAAAAGTATTTAAACTTGTATCATCAATTGTTGTTGTAATACTAGGAATGGATGATGAAGTATTTATTACAATAGCATTATTTTTTATAACATTTACTTGAAATAAAGCATATGAGTAATAAAAACAAAGTGCTACGATATTTACTAGTAAAAATAATACAATAAATTTTTTATTTATGTTTATTTCCTTATTTAGATTCATTTTATCAACCTCTATTCTTAATAAGAGAATATCATATTTTTTTATTTTTGTGAAGTATATTTTGTTAATTTATAAAAAAATATTTGAAAGAAATCAAATATTTTTACATTTGCATAATATATGATAAAAGAGAAATCGATGGAATTTGTTTTCCACTTTTAATATCTTCATCCATGATAGCTAAAGAATAAAGAATTGAAAGTAATTCTTTTTTAGAATATTTTAAACCCTTTCCTCTTGCAAGTTTAACTGGATATTCTTTAACATCCAAAATACTTGCTATTTCAAAGTCAGATAATCTATTTAATACTTTTACATTATAAATTAATCTTATTTGATTAGAAAGTAATACTAATATTTGAAAAACTTCCGTTCCATTACTAATAAAATAATTATATAAATCAAATACTTTAACTTTATCTTTTTTTAAAATAGCATCAATTAAATCAAAGATAGTATCATCAAAATTTTTTTTAGTAATATTTTCTATATCTTCTTTAGTTATTATTTTATCATCTAACTTATATTCTTTTAATTTAGATAATTCTTGATAAATTTCATGATAATTATTCCCTACTCTATTTATAAAATAATTTATAGTTAAATTATCCATTTTATAGTCTTTAATATTTTCTTTAATGAAAGTTATTGGATTTAATTCTTTTATTTCTATTTTTTTAAAATATTTTAAAGTATCCTTGACAAGTTTTAATCGATTATTAATTTTATTTGTAATAATTATTAAAATATTATCACTAGGATGTTCTAAATATTTAATATATTTATTAGTTGGAAAATTATCATCAACATTTTGATAAAAGTTGGGATTTTTAGCAATTACAATCTTTTGTTTTAAAAACATATCATATGTATCTAATGTTTCTATTACATCTAAAATACTAGATTCTTCTAAATCAAATTCTATTACTTCGGTATCTTTAGGAATGATTTTAGCAAGTTCTTTTTCTATTAAATATTCATTATCTCCTTCTATTAAATATAATTTATCCATGAATATCCTTTTTTATTTCTTTAAATACTTCTTCAATAGAATCGATTGTTTTACCTGATCCCATAGCAAATTTAGGTGAACCTCCTCCATTTCCATTTGATCTTGTTGATATTAATTTAATCATATCTGATGAATTTATATTAGAGTTACTTCTTGCAATAAAGGTTGGTGTATTATTAGTTATATTAGCTATTAAAATAAAAATATTATCATATTTATTTGCTAAAGTATCTAAAATATTTTTTAAACCATTGTTATCTTTTTCTTTTACTTTCATAAGAAGTAGATTTAGATTATTTATTTTTTCAATATTTTTTTCATACTCTACTATATCATTAATAGCAAGACTAGCTTTTTCTTTTTCATAATTTTTTTCTAGTTCTTTTAGTTCATTAGCAACTACTTTATCTAATTCTTTTAATTCAACAATTTCTTTATAACTCATTGGTTTAATTTCATTATTATAGGTTTCTTTAAAACTTAATTTAATTTTATCTTTTTTAGCTTTTAAGAGAATATTATGTGCTTTCATACAATTTTTCATAATACTATCATTATATGGCTTAGATACAATTAATAAACTATTTTCAATAGCATTAGATGTTGCTCCTGTTATACGATAAGTATTGCTTCCTTTTGATTCAAACGAAATAATTGCAAAACGTTTAATATCTTTGGTATTTTTAACATGACATCCTCCACATAATTCTTTTGAATCTCCAATTTTAACAACTCTTACTTTATCTTTATATTTATCTTCAAAAAGAGCCATAACTTCTGATTTATCAATTTTTGAAAAATCAGTAATTTCAGTTACTCTATCAATTTTTTTATTAATATAATTATTTACAAACTCTTCAACTTTTATAAGATCTGAATCAGTAATTTTTCCATGATAATTAAAATCAAATCTTAAATATTCATCAGTTACCTTACTTCCGGCTTGATAAATATTTTTATCAATTAATGTTTGTAAAGCAAGTTGTAAAATATGTACACTAGAATGATTACTTTCTATTGAAAGACGTCTATCTTTATCAACCATTTCATGTACTTTATCATGTCTTTTTATTGTTCCTGATAAGACTTTAATTTTATGAATATTTTGTCCATTAGGACCCTTAAATACATCAAGAACCCTAGCTTTAAAATTATCTCCAATAATCATTCCTGTATCACTTATCTCACCACCTGATTCAGAATAAAAACAAGTTTTATCAAGAACAATAAATCCGTCATTTTTAAGTTCTTCTTGGAATTTATCATTTTTAATAATCGAAATTACTTTTCCTTTTAATTCATATACTTCATATACAAATTCTGATTCTTCTTTATAATTTAATAAGAATTCATTTTGATTTTTAAATGATTCAGTTTGTTTTTGATTCTTTTTAGATAATTCTTTTTGTTTTTCCATACATTTTAAGAATTCTTCATGAGAAGTTGTAAATCCTTTTTCTTCTAAGTATTCAAGTGTTAATTCAAAAGGAAATCCATAAGTATCATATAGTTTAAAAGCATCGCTTCCACTTATTTTATTATCAAGTGATTCATCCATCATTTGATATAATATTTTTTCCCCTTTATCCAAAGTTTTTAAAAACAAATCTTCTTCCTCTTTAATTTTTTCTTTAACCATTTTTTTAGTATCTTCTAAATATGGATAAACACTTTTCATATTAGAAACAACAGAATCAACAAGTTTATACATAAATGGTTCATTTAATCCTAGTTTTTTTCCGTATCGAACACTTCTTCTTAGTAATCTTCTTAAAATATATCCTCGTCCAACATTATCAAAGTTTGCTCCATCAGATAAAGCAAATGTTAACGCTCTAATATGATCTGCTATTACTTTATATGGCATTGAACCATCATACAAAGTTCCTGATAAATCTTCTAATTTTTTTATCATTGGTAAAAATAAATCTGTATCAAAATTTGAATCAGCATCTTGAAAAATACATGCCCATCTTTCTAGTCCTGCTCCTGTATCAATATTTTTACTTGGAAGTTCTTTATAATCACGTCTTTCTACTCCTTCTTTAGAATTAAATTGACTTAAAACATTATTCCAAATTTCAACAAATCTTTCGTTATCTTCTCCCTTAAAGAAATGTTCTTTTGCTTTTCCATCAAAATCGTATTTAAGTCCTCTATCAAAAAATATTTCCGTATCTGGTCCACATGGTCCTTCTCCAATCTCCCAAAAATTGTCAGAGAGCTTTGCTATATGATCAACTGGTACTCCTAAACTGATCCATTTATTAATAGTTTCTGTATCATCTGGATAGACTGTAAAATATAATTTTTCAATCGGAATATTAAACCAATCTTTACCAGTTAATAATTCATATGCAAATGTTAAAGCTTCATCTCGAAAATAATCTCCTACAGAAAAATTTCCCATCATTTCAAAAAAAGTATGATGACGACGAGTAACTCCAACATTTTCAATATCATTGGTTCTTATACATTTTTGAATATTAGTTATTCTTCTATTATCTGGAACAACACTTCCATCAAAATATTTTTTTAAAGGAGTAACTCCTGCATTAATCCATAATAATGAATCATCATCTTTTGGTATTAATGGAGCACTCTTTATAATTTTATGTCCATGACTTGAAAAGTAATCAAGCCACATTTTTCTAATTTCTAAGCTTGTTAATTTTTTCATATTAACCCTCCATTTTTTCTAAAATGTCTTTTAAATTATCAATATAAGTGTCTTTATCAAAATTATTTAAAATATAATAATCAGCTATTGAAATAGGGCCACCTTTAGCTAAGTTTTCTATTTCAGCTATATCTCTTTTTAAAGCTTCATCACCTGTTAATGGTCTAATATCTCTATTTTCAAGTCTTTCGTATCTTAATTTTCTATCGGCAACAATTGCTATCATAGTAAGACTATTACCAAGTTTTTCTTTTAAAACTACATACTCATCCCAAGAATATAATCCATCTAATACAACATCAGAGTCTTTTGAATAATCAATTATTCTAGGAAGTAAAATTTTAGCATAAGCTGCCATTCCTAATTCACTTCGAAGTTTTTCTCTCATATATTTTTCATTTTCAGGATTTATTTCCATGTTATTCTCTTTTAATTTTTCCATGGTAACTCCTCCAAAATAAACTTTTTTAAAGCCAATGCTTTCTAAATAATCCGAAGCAACACTTTTGCCACTTCCACACATTCCAACAATTGCAATAATTTTTTTCATAATTCACTCCTTTAAATAACAAAAAGACCCGACTAGGAGCAAGTTTCCTCGCGTTACCATCCTAATTTGGTCTTAATTTTTATAACGGTATCCCGAAATCCTAAATAAGCAGCCTTTCATATTAATAAATATTAACTTTCACCTTCCGTTAACTCTCTAAAATTCATTTAATACTACTTCGAATATTTAATAGATTTTTTCTTACAGAGATTATTCTATCATAAACAAATTTAAAAATCTACTCTTTTTCTTGTTTTTAAGTAGAAATTATTTTATAATGAGGATGGAGGATGATATGAAAGAAATTAATGTGGTTCAAATAGGAACTGGAAAAATGAGTCGTTATACGATGCGATATTTACTTGAAAAAGGATGTAATTTAGTAGGTGCATTTGATATTAATGAAAAAATAATTGGAAGGATGGTTAATGAAGTATTTCAAGAAGTAAATTCCAATGTTATTATTAAAAACATTCAAGAATTAGATGCAAGTCTTAAAAAATTAAAACCCAATGTTGCAATAATTACAACTATGAGTTTACTTGTTGATGTAGGAGATATTTTAAAAATATGTGCTAAAAATGGAGTTAATGCAATTACAACATGTGAAGAAGCCTTTGATTCATATAACTCAAATCCGAATTTAACAAAAGAAATTGATTATCTTGCCAAAGAAAATAATTGTACTATCACAGGTTCTGGATATCAAGATGTTTATTGGGGTAATTTAATTAGTTTAATTGCTGGTTCAACATTTAAAATTAAAGAAATTCATGGAAGTAGTAGTTATAATGTTGAAGATTATGGAATTGCCCTTGCTAAAGCACATGGTGCTGGTCTTTCTACTTTGGAATTTGATAAAGAAGTTGCAATTGTTGATAAAATAAGTGATGCAGAACGCCAAAAAATTATTAATGAAGGGACTTATTTACCAAGTTATATGTGGAATGTCAATGGATGGCTTATTGATAAGTTAGGTTTAACTTTAAAAAGTCAAACTCAAAAAACCATTCCAACAACTTATAAAGAAGATCTTTATTCAGAAACTCTTAAGAAAACAGTCAAAAAAGGAGAAGCAACAGGAATGAGTGCAGTTGTAACTACTGAAACACTAGAAGGTATAACTATTAAATCAGAATGTATTGGAAAAATTTATTCTAAGGAAGATTTTGATAAAAATGAATGGACTATTATTGGAGAGCCAAATACTACCGTTATTGTTGAAAGACCATCTACTGTAGAACTTACCTGTGCAACCGTTGTTAATCGTATTCCTGATTTAATAAATGCTAATCCAGGATTTATCTTAACAAGCCAAATGCCAGAATTAACTTATAAAATTAAAGATTTAAAGGAGTATATAAACTAATGGATAATTGTATATTTTGTAAAATTATAAAAAAAGAAATTCCTTCAGAAATAATATTTGAAGATAAAGATATAATGGTATTTTTAGATATTAATCCAACAACCAATGGAGATACTTTAATTATTCCCAAAAAACATTATAAAGATATGTTTGATGTTCCAAGAGAACTACTTAATTATATGGAAGAGTGTTATGAACATATATATGAAGTATATAAGAAAAAACTTCATTGTGATGGCTTAACTTTAACAACCAATATGGATTATGCTCAAGAAATTAAACATTTTCATATGCATTTTATTCCAAGATATAAAAATGATGAAGTAAAATATTTATCTAATAAAGAAATATTAAAAGATTTAAAAGAAATCCAAGAAATAATTAATAATTAATAAAAATAGATATTCTAAATTGAATATCTATTTTTATTAATGTGTCAAAGTCCATTTATATTCTTTCTTGTAACCAGTTACTCGACTAACCTTACAATAGTAATGTTTATTGTTTTCTGGACAAGCTGAATAGCTATATGTACATAACCAACGTGCAGTGCTTGTTGAATTCATTTGATTATAATAGCATGATGGAGTACTATATTCACCATAAGTAGGAACATTTTGACTTATACATTTATAAGTACGAGTAAAGTTAGAAACATTCCCACTAAGTGAAGTACATGAGGCTGATATTGTTTGACTTCTATCTTTATTAGTTTCATTACAAATATATTGAGTATTAATAGTTACAGGACTTGTTGCTCCATAAGATCTACCTCGAACAATAAAATCCTTTACAGAATTTGAAGGAGAGCAACTTAATGAAATTGTAGAATCAGTAGATTGGTAATGATAAATAGTAGTAGTAATTGCATCACAACTATCTCCATCATAAACACTATATTTATTTTTATGTTTACATATTAAACAAGTTTTGTATTCTAAATCAAAATTAACTCCATTATCTTCTTTTCTTACTACCTTAACAAAACTATCGCTACAACTTCCTCCATTTGGATCTTTAAGTTCATCTAAATAATGTCCATCTACTAAATCTTGATATAATATTTTTACCGAAGAATCACCATCACTACTTGGTAAATCATTAATATGATCAATAAAATAATTTCTAGCTGCTCCTTCTAAACTACTTTTATAATTTTTATAAAGCCCCTTTTTTCCATTTTGAATAATCGAGTTAACTGATATAACAACAAGTCCACCAATAATAGCAATAACAACAATAACTCCTAATAGTTCAACTAAAGTAAATCCTGATTTTTTCATAACCGCTCCTTTATTATCTAACTTTAGAATAACATAAAAAAAGAAAGAATAAAAGAAGTTTAGATAAAATCTTATAATTTTTACATAAAATTAGACATTTCTTTTTAAATTATATTTTTTTAAAATTATTTTTCTTATAATATCAACAAACCATACAGATAAAGAAATAAGTAAAATAAGAAAAAATTCATGAGATTCTAATCCATATGTTCTAAATACTTCTCCACCATAATAAATTAAATAAATTTGAACTATTATAATAAAAGTAATAATTCCTAAAAAAACTTTATTTTTTAAAATGTTTGAAAAAATATTTATTCGATAAGTTCTAGCATTAAAAGAATTAAAAATTCCTAAAAAAATAAATAAAGCAAAATATGCTGTCATTAAGTATTTATTATTATCCCCTACTCTAAATATTGTTTTTACAACTGGAAGTTTTAAAAAAAGAATACAAATTATAGCTGAATATAGAGAACTAACGATAATTTCATTATACATATAACTATTAATAATTGCTTCTGTACTTTTTTTAGGTTTTTCTTCCATATATTCAAGAAGAGGTGGTTCATAAGAAAAAGCAAGTGCTGAGAAGGTATCCATTATCATATTAAGCCAAAGCATTTGCACAATAGTAATTGGAGAGGTAAACCCAATAAATGGTCCAATTATCGATAAAATCAAAGCACACATATTAACACTTAATTGATAAATAATAAATTTTCTAATACTTTTAAAAATTGTTCTTCCATAAAGAATAGCATGAGATATTGATAAAATATTATTATCTAAAATTATAATATCACTGGCTTCTTTAGCAACCTCTGTTCCTGATCCCATAGCAAATCCAACATTAGCATGTTTTAAAGCCGGTGCATCATTTACTCCATCTCCAGTCATTCCAACTATCATATTCATTTCTTCTAAAACTTTAACTAATCGACTTTTATCACTAGGAAGTGCTCTTGCAACTACTTTTATATTTTTTATTTTTTCTTTTAATTCTTCATCACTTAATTTATTAAGTTCATTACTTTCTAAAACAATATCTTTATTATTTTTTAATATACCTACTTCTTTTGCAATAGAAATAGCTGTATCTTTTGCATCACCTGTAATCATAATTGTTTTAATACCAGCATTTTCTATAAGTCGAACTCCCTCAATTGCCTCACTTCTTATTTCATCTTTTAAATAAATAAGTCCCATAAAGACAAATACATCAAATTTATTTTTATAACAAAGAGTTAAAACTCTAATTCCTTTTTTTGTTGCTTCTTTAATTTTATTTTTAATGATTATATCACTTTTTAAATATTCTTCTTTTCCATTATTTAAATATTTACTACATTTAGGAAGTAATACTTCACTTGCTCCCTTATAATAGCTTATTTGATTTTCTAGTGTTATAAAACTATATTTGTCTTTGCTATCAAAATGTTTTTGATGAATAATTTTTTTATTTTTTTTTAAAGAGGAATTTAAATAACGAAGAATTGCTCTATCAGTTGAATTTCCTCCAATAATATTTCCTTGATCATATGAACTATCATTATTATATAAAATTGCATCTAAATATAGTTCATTTTTTAATAATTTTTCTTTAGATATTGATTCTAAATTACCATCTAAAATATTGATTACTTCAAGTTTTCCTTTGGTAAGGGTTCCTGTTTTATCAGTTAATAAATAGTTTATATTTCCTGCTGTTTCTATGCCAACTAACTTTCTTACTAATACATTATTTTTTAACATTTTCTTCATATTGCTAGATAAGACTAAGGTAATCATCATTGGAAGTCCTTCAGGAACTGCAACAACAATAATGGTTACACTTAAAGTTATAGCATAAATTATATAGTTTATTAGTAAATGTATATTAGTAATTGTTTCTTTAATTAAGATAGGATCATAATGATTTTCTATAACAATTTTGGAAAATAAAAAAGCGATAGTTACTAAAATTGCTCCAACATAACCTATTCTACTAATAATTTTAGCAAGATTTGTTAATCTTAGTTTTAAAGGACTTATCGGTTCTTTTTCATGAAGTTCCAAAGCAAGACTTCCGTAAATCGTATCTTTTCCAACTTTAGTTACTTTCATCGTACCATATCCAAAGTAGACAACAGTTCCTCGATATAATTTATTCTTATCTAATATTTCTCCATTTAAAGAGGGAATTTTATTTATTTCTTTACTTTCGCCATTTAAAATTGATTCATCAATACTTAAATTTCCATCTAATAAATATCCATCAGCTCCTACTTTATCTCCAGTTTCAAGTACTAATATATCTCCAACAACTATTTCATTAATAAATATTTCTTTGATAATTCCTTCTCGTTTAACTTTTACTTTAATATTATCAATATCACTTCCTAGTTTTTCAAAAGCTTTATTACTACCATATTCTGAAATGCTTGATATTAAACTAGATAAAAGAATTGCTATTATAATTCCTAAAGTTTCAAAGTAATCTTTATCTTGAAATAAAAAAATAATCTTAATCACTAAAGCAACTAATAATATTTTGATCATAGGATCACCAAATGACTCTATTAATAAGTCAATAAAGCGATTTTTCTTTCTGGATTCTATTTCGTTCGTTCCATATTTTTTTCTACTCTCTTCTACTTCTTTTAAACTAAGTCCCTTGTTCATAGATCCTCCAATTTAGTATATGAACAAGATAAAGAAAAAGAACTTAAGTAATATTTAAGTTCTAGTAATTCATATTAAAAATTTCTATTTCTTAAAAATGGTGGAAAATCATATTCGGAATCGTTATCATCATCATCATCATCCATAATAGTAATTTCTTTATTTTGTGGAATTGTATTTGCTTGTTGATCATATATGGTATTTTGCTTTTTAGATTTATCAAATCCAGTTGCAATAACGGTAACAATTACTTCATCCGTTAAATTTTCATTAATAACAGAACCGAAGATAGTATTAATATCATTATTTGAAGCATTTCTGACAACTTCAGCAGCTTGTTCAGCTTCAAACAAAGTTAAGTTTACTCCACCAGTTATATTAATAATTGCATCAGTTGCTCCTGTAATAGATGTTTCAAGAAGTGGACTAGATACAGCCTGTTTAGCAGCTTCGATTGCTCGATCTTCACCCATTCCAATTCCAATACCAATAATGGCATTTCCTGATTTTTCCATAACTGCTTTTACATCGGCAAAATCAAGGTTAACAAGTCCAACTACAGCAATCAAATCAGAAATAGACTGCACTCCTCGACGTAATACATTATCAACTTCTTTAAACGCTTCAATAAGAGGAGTAGATTTATCAATAATCTCTCTTAATCGATCATTTGGAATTACAATTAAAGTATCTACATGTTTTTTTAATTCCTCAAGTCCTTGCATAGCATTTTCCATACGACGTTTTCCTTCAAATGAGAATGGTTTTGTTACAATTGCAACCGTTAATGCGCCAAGTCCTTGAGCAATTTCTGCAACAACACTAGCAGCACCTGTTCCAGTTCCTCCTCCCATTCCACAAGTTATGAAAATCATGTCAGCACCTTTTAAAGCTTCCTCAATTTCTTTTTTTGATTCTACAGCAGATTCACGACCAATTTCTGGTTTTCCTCCTGCTCCAAGACCATCTGTTAATTGCTTTCCAAGTTGGATTTTAACATCTGCCTTTGATTTTGATAATACTTGGTAATCGGTATTAGCAACAATAAATTCAACACCCTTAACCCCTGTTTCAATCATCCGGTTAACAGCATTTCCTCCACCGCCACCTACTCCAATTACTTTAATTTTAGCCATTTGATCCATTTCTAACCCACTAAGCATATTCTCCTCCTTAATCTTTCAAGTAACCATGAAATTTTTCTAACAAATTTTCTATAGTACTTGAATCTTCTTTCTTCGTTGTTAGTATATCTATATCATTACTATCAAACATAGTATAATCTACATCTCTAAAATTCATTTTATTTTCAAAATATTTAATTAGTCCAAAACTAGATGAATAAATATTATTTCTAATTCCAAGTGGTGTAAGATTACAAATTATTTTTTCCATATCAAATTCTTTTTCTAATAAATATGGAAATCCAGATAAATTTGTAATTCCTCCAGTTACAATTATATAACTAATTTCTCGATTTGTTAAGTTATTTATTTCCTTTTTGACACTTTTTATCATTTCAGTTATTCTTGCTTCTACAACTTGACTAAGTTCAAGTTGATTAATATTAATGATTTCACCACTTATATTACTAATTTCAATTATATCATTTTGATCAGCATATTTAAAACTTGCAACAGCAAAATTTTCTTTAATTTTAGTTGCCTCTTTTCTATCTATTTTATATATATAACTTATATCTTTATCAATTTTACTACTTCCATACGGAAGAGTTATTCCTTTTAATAATATTCCCTTATTAAAAATACCAATTTCCGTTTTACCATAACCGAAGTTTACAACAACTCCAAGTTTTTTATTAATATCTTTATTTCGTCCTTCAAAATAATCTCCAACTATAGAATATGTTATATCATCAACTTCTAATCCAGCATCCTGTAATAAAGTCAAATACTCATATAAAATTTCTTTTTCAATCGTTGATACAGCAAGTCTTACCTCTAATCTAGTTGTTGTAAGTCCTTTTGGATCTACTACTTGAATATTTGAATCAACTTCAAAAACAATTGGTTCTAAATAAACTACTTCTAAGTTATCAGGAATATTTTCTTTTATTGTTTTCTTAATTACTTTCTGAATGTCTTCTCCACCTACAGTTTCATTAATATTAATTTCTCCTGTTTCAATTGTTGTATTTACATCATATAAAGGAAAACCTAACAAGACTTTTTTTATCTTTATTCCTAAACTAATATTTATATTATCTATAGCTTCTTTTAAAGAAGTTAATACAAGTTCTTTATCTTTAATAATTCCCTTTTTTATTCCAAAACTTTTAACTTTAGTAGATGCTAAAACAACAAATTTATCATCTACTTTTTTGGAAACAATTATTTTTATAGAATGACTTCCTAAATCAATACTTGTATACAATGTCTAACACCTACCTTATAATATAATTATACATAAAACTGTTTTTTTTTCAAGAATTATCCATTTAAATCATAAAAAAAATTACAAAAAAGTAATTTTTAGATTATAATCTACTATTTATTAATCGTTTTTTTTGATATCTTTTACTTGATGCTTCATTTCTTTCTTTCTTTTTTAATAAAAAATATTGAACTTTTTTTTCTAAGTTTTCTAAAGATTCTTGATAATTAGTTGTATAAATAGCAAGTTTTTTCGTTTCTTCATAAAGTCTAATTTTGTGAAGAGCCTCTTTTTCTATTTGTTCTACTCTACTTTTAGATAAATTATATTCCTCCCCAATTTCAGTAAAAGTAAGAGGGTCATTTCCATTAAAACCATTTCTTAATTTTAAAATTTCTATTTCTTCACTTGTTAAATTAGCATCATAAAGAACTTTATGTAATTCTTCTTGAAATAATTTTTTTATTATAATATCTTCAACATTTTCATTTTTATCGGTAATAAAAAATGACAATTCATCATTTTTTTCTCCTACTGTAATATTTAAACTAATAGCATCTTGTTCATATTTTTGCAATTCTTTAATTTTTTTAATAGATAAATTCATTTGGTTAGCTATTTCTTCGATAGTTGCACTTCTGTTAAGCTTATTTTCTAAATTATTTTTTACTTTTTTATATTGAGATATCTTATAATATAAATCATGAGGCAACCTAAGACTTCTTGAATTTTTCTCAATCCCTCTTAAAATAAATTGTCTAATCCATGTTGCCGCATAAGTTGAAAAACGATAGCCTTTTAATGGATCAAATTTATTAATTGCCACCATAAGTCCTAAATTTCCTTCTTGAATTAAATCAGCAAGAGGAAGTCCTAAATTTGTATACTCTTTAGCAATTAAAACTACCAATCTTAAATTTCTTTAAATAAAGATTGCTTTTGCATTTTTATCTCCGTCTAATATTTTTTTAGTTAATTCTTTTTCTTCTTCTATAGTTAGAAGTGGCATTAATTTTAATTCATTTAAATATATAGTAACCGAATCTAAATTATCATTTATTTTATTCATATATCCCCCTATTAATTTTTTTATTTTCGACCAGCTAATTCATAACTTATTGAAATAAAATGATAAATTGTTTCAATATCAATTTCCGTATCCAATATAATTGTTATCCAATTTTCTTTATTCATATGATATCCTGGCAAAATATTTTTTCCATTGATTATTTCATTTCTTTTTTCTTTAGGATATCTAAGAACTAAAATATCAACTAATTTATTTGAATCTAATCCTAATTTCTTTTTTTCGATAATTCCAAACAACAAATACCACTTTTTATTATCTTTTCTTCTTACTACCGCATTATTTGAAAATTTTTTCCATAAAAATTCTAAAGAATCTTTATAAGTACGATTTATATAATCAATAATATTTTCTACGTCTCTTCCCTTAAATATTTGACTAACTGAACATCTTTCTATAGTTTTTTCTAATACCTTTTCATATTCTATCTTTAACTTAGAAATAAAATTTCCTTTAGCTTTATCTATATCTACTAAAACATAATCTTCTTTTGTTTCTATCTCTATTAATTTAGAAGTCTTAGTAGTTTTCGATAATATAATTTGTACAATAAATTCTTTATTATGAATTTTTTCTTCATAAACGAAATAATTATTTTCTTTTCGAAAATCAAGTTTTTCTAATTTATCAAAACATATTTTTCTATTGTTAAAATAAGGTTCTAAATTTCTCATAAATATCCTTTTCATTTAAATATCGATATTATATCATAAATTATCTTTTTTTTTCTATTATTTCTATTTCATAAATATTAGAAATTAATATCTTTTCTTTACTTTTTAAATATATTGTCTTCTCATTATAATTAGTTTTCCAAAAATTTCCCATTATAGTTCTATAATATCCACCATCTTTCTTTAAATCTTTAACAAAATATGTAATTTTTACAAAAGGAAAATATTCTTTTTCTAATTTTAATAAAATTCTATCCAAATTTTCTTTTTTATCTTCTTCAAGTATTATTTTTTGATCAATTTTTCTTCTTGCTTCTTTTAAATTATCTTCATAACCACTTAAAGCAGCAAAAGGAGAAAATTGAGATGCTCGATTTTCTTTAGACATTCTTATATGGTTTTTTGGCTCGGGATGTTCTAAATTAATAATATCAGAGTAATCATTCATGCTTGATGCCCTCCTATTTGCCTATTTCGCTCTCTTGCTGTTGCCCCTTCTACATAATTAGTTCCTTTTAAAATAGAATTTTTACCATATTTATTTCTTATATTTAAAATAGTTTTTTGAATTTTCTTTTCTTTATCTAATTCTTTTTCTAAATTTATTTCTTCTTTTTCAAGTTCTTCACCGCTAGAAAATAAATCTAGTTGTTTAGTTATTTTTTTATTACTTGCTTCTAATGAATCAATTATATTATTAAAAACAATATTTATTCTTCTAACTGATAAACTTTTCTTTATTATTTGATCATATAAATTTAACATATTATCAGTTATTATTTTAGTTGAAGATGTATATCTATCTAAATTAACACTACCTTTTGATTCTTTAGGCATTAATCTTCCGTATCTATCTTTTTCAATATTACCTTTATAGCCATTTTCAATATTTTCTATATCATAAGAAATAATTAATCCTATTTGATTCGTAACAACATTTTTATCTACTAAGTCAAAAACTAATGAATCAGTCATTTCAGATACTATAATTCTTGCTTTTTGATAATCATATGGAGTATGTAAAACTTGACCTGATGATAAACTATTTATTTTAGGTTTGAATTTTTTTATATCTGAAATCGTACATGGCTCATATCCCCAGGCATGATCAATTAAAATTTCAGCGTTTATACCAAATAATTTATAAAAAAATTCTTCATCATCAAGGGACTTTCTAGCAATTTCTCCCATTGTATAAATTTTGTTTTCAAAAAGCCGTTTTGCATATCCTCTACCAATTCTCCAAAAATCAGTAATAGGAGTATGATTCCATAAAAGTTTTCGATAACTAATCTCATCAAGAGTAGCAATTCTAACTCCATCTTTATCAGCATCTACATGCTTAGCAACAATATCCATTGCAACTTTAGCAAGATATAAATTAGTTCCAATTCCACCTGTTGCAGTAATTCCCGTTTCATCTAAAATATTTTGAATAATTTTTCTAGTTAGTTCATAAGGAGTTAAATTATATAATTTTAAATAATTCGTTGCATCTATAAATACTTCATCTATTGAATAAACGTGTATATCTTCTGGTGATATATATTTTAAGTAAATATTATAAATTATTGTTGAATAATTTAAATAAAGAGACATCCTTGGTTTTGCAACAATATAATCAAGTTCTAAATACGGATTATTTTTAAGTTCATTATCATCATAACTTTTACCAGTAAATGATTTATAATTAATTTTTTTTCTTCTTTCTTTATTAATTTCTAAAACTTTAGAAACAATTTCATAAAGCCTTGCTCTTCCAGGAAGTCCATATTGTTTTAAACTAGGGGAAACAGCAAGACAAATAGTTTTATTGGTTCTTTCTCTATCAGCAACCACCAAATTAGTTTTTAATGGTTCAAGTCCTCTTTCAACACATTCACAAGATGCATAAAATGATTTTAAATCAATAGCAATATAAATTTTAGAATCCATTTTAACTCCTATATAGATATCCTTTTTGCATGAAGAACTACACGATATTTATTATCTACATCACAACTTGAAATTGTAATAATTTCATTTGAATTTAAAATATCAGTTTGATAATCATAATCACTTCGCTTCTTTAAAGTATTTAAAAATTCTATATATTCTAACTCACTAGAAAAAGAGTTTTTAAAATAATAATTCTCAGCTTTAATCTTATAAGTTGAAAACACTTCATAAATTTGTTTTCCATTTAATGTAATAAATTCTATTTTTAAATTTAAAGGATTATCCTTCCACTCTTTAGTTAAAACATTTCGAAGAGTTCCAAACATACTTCCATCTCTTGTATTATGTCCAAAAATACTAATATTTTTATCAGTACCGTCCAGTTTATTTAAAAAATTTACAAAGATAGATCCTGATATATTATAACTTTTATCGATACTGTGATTTAAGTAAAAATCATTATCTTTTCCTTGAACTACTAAATATTTAATATTAGTTCCATTTACTACCAAATAACCAACAATATCTTTGTTAATCTCTAAGGCTTTAGAAAAATCAATCACGTCTTCTTGTTCTTTTTCATTTATCTCATCTTTAGAATTTTCGACTATTTCTAATAATTCTTCATTTAACTTTTTATTTTTTTGATTAGAAATATACCAATTAATTATTTTATAGGATGAAAAAAATACTCCTATAATAAATATAAAAGAAATACTAAAAATCATGATTTTTTTTCTTTTCATTTTCTGTCACCTTCTACTTCATCAAATAAAATTTTAATAGCATCTTTATAAATATTTTTTACTAATTCATAATCCTTTGGATGTTGAAGACAATATTTTTCTAAGGTTACTCGATTATTTACTTCTAAAACAAGAATTTCCCCTTTTTCAAGTTCTACAATATCAATACTTGCAAATTTTAATTTCAAAGTATTATAAACTTTATACGCAAGTGAAATTATTTGGTCTTTTAATATACTATCAATGTCTTTTACAGAAAAACTTCCTTTAGATAAATTAAATTGCCAACTACTTCCTCTAACCTTTTTATAAATAAGTCTAACTTGATTATTTAATATAATAACTCGATATTCATTTTTTATTTCATAAAAAGGATTTACAACAATAGAATTTGTATTTTCAAGTAACATATAAAATATCGGTTTAATAGTCTCTTCCTTATCAATTTGAAAAACCAACCTTCCTCCATATCCGAGATTTGGTTTTAAAACAATATGATGATTAAAAGCATGATAATAATCTTTTAAGATTTTAATTTTGTTCTCAATATTTTCTTTAACTTTTTCATCTCCTGAATGAAAGATTAATTTATACTCAAGAACAGGAATTTGATATTCTTTTAATACTTCATACATTGCATATTTATCATCACAAAGTAAAGTACTAATACTTGAATTAAGTCCCAAAAAATATTCATTTAAATAACAAGTTTTATCATCTTTAGTAAGAATCGTTATAAAACCATCTGAAATAGTTTTAAATTTAATCTTTTCTTCTAAAGAAATATCTTTAATTATTTTTTCTAAAAAATTTGTCATAATATCACTCGAAGTTATTATACAAAAAAAAGAATTTATTGTAAAATTAACTCTAATATTATTTTGAACAATTATCTTTCAATTCTAAAGGTATTTTATAGACTATTATATTATCATCTTTATCTTTTGCATTAATCTCTAAATAAAGACTTTCATTTGTATAATTATTACAAATTTTAGAGTAATTATCAATTTTAAATTCTATATCCTTTAAAAAATTTTCTAAAGTAATATTCTTTTTATTATTGCAACTACTTATTATTTTATTCGTATCATTATTTTTTTCATATAAATTACAATCTATTTCATTATAAAGATTTTTATTATCTATTCCACAGTAATCAATAGAAGAAATATAGATTGATGATTTATCTTTATTGTAAGCAATACTTCCAGATACTTTAAAATCCTTACAACTTGCTGAAATTGTTTTAAAATTAAAAGATGTATTCGATTTATAAAATATTAAATATAAAAGTAAAGAAAGAAAAACCAATATAATACCTATCATGATAAGGAGATGCTTTAATCTTCTTGGCTTTTTAAATTCTCCTTCTAAAATATTATCTATAGATACATTAAAATCTTGACTTATTTGTTTTAATAAAGCTATATCCGGAAGATTTATTCCGTTTTCCCATTTAGATACAGCTTGATAAGTAATGGCATATTTATCAGCAAATTCTTTTTGAGTTAAACCACTCTTTTTTCTTAATTCTTTAATAAAAGCTCCAACTTTTTGAGGTTCCATAATACCACCACCTTTAATTTTTTAATTTAATTACTGTTGATAATATTCTTAATAAATTCTTTTAATATATTAATAAGTATAATTTAATCATAACAGATCTTTATTTTTAATATGATCATAAATATCTTTAATTGTATATTCTTGTTTTTGATTTTTTCTTACATTAAATATAACATCTTTTTATTTAGTATTATAAGATTTACTTTTTACCATACCATCATTTCTTCCAGTATGAAAATAATTTTCATGTTAAATTATACATTTTATTTTAAATTATTGCAATAGAAAAGATCAAACTTATCGTTTGGTCTATTGTAGCGAATAAATTATTTTACTTCAAATGGATCACTATACAAAGTAACAAAGTCCTTATCTTTTACAATCCTATATGTTCCTTTTTTTAATTTTCCATATAAACTATTCCAATCAAGTTTAATTTCTGTAATTCCTTTTTCGTTAGGAACCATTATTTTCATTAATTGTTCAATAGTTGAATTTGATTTTAAATCATACCATACATTAGCTTCTGATAGCCTTTGTAGTGAATAGTAAGTATTCCAGAATGTAGGTATATCATTTTTATTATATGCAAGTAATTATAAAATAATCTTAATATCTTAATCTTCCGAGCCTTTTTATTTGTTGGTTTTTATATCCTGAATCATTGCACCATTAATGACTCTAATGCATTCATCCTCTTTTATCTTTATCCAATACCCTTCAATTGCTACAACTATACCCGTCAATTGTATATGTTCATCTCCCATTAATGTTATTGTACAATTTTTATCAATAAACTCATTTAATAATTCTACTGGCATATTATCCTCC
>ONSF01000084.1 GCA_900320425.1 uncultured Eubacteriales bacterium
CGATAGCTTGTTTAGCTCCTGGTACTCTCATTTTTAAAGAGTCTTTTGAACTTGAGTTCATTGTTTCACCTCCACACTACTAGAATGCGAAAAATACTTAAATTTATACAAAATATAGTTTACCAATTTTTACCTTTACTTTATTTATATTTTATCTATAAATATTAAATATATTATAAAACATCACTATATTTATTCTCTTCAAAATGTTCATCTATCTTTATAATTAATAAATTATTCATTATTTCATTAATTAAACTTTCATAATCAAAACTTTTTTCCATCTCAATACATCTTTCTATGCTAGGATTTATAACAGGATGCTTCGGAACAAATACTGTGCAACAATCTTCAAATGGTAAAATACTAATATCATAAGTATCTATTTTTTTTGCAATATCAATAATTTCTAACTTATCAAAACAAGCAACTGGTCTTATTACCGGAAGATGCGTTACACTATTAATTACATTCATACTTGTTAAAGTTTGACTTGCAACTTGTCCTACGGACTCACCATTAATAATTGCAAGATCTTTAAATTTTAAACTAAGTTTTTCCATAATACGATACATCATTCGGCGCATAATAGTAATAGGGTAATTCCCATCAACATATTTATAAATGTTTTCTTGAAGTTTTGTAAAAGGAACAACTATAAGTCTCATTGAACCACCAAAAATGGCAAGTTTCTTAGCAAGTTCAATAACTTTATTTCTTGCTTCAATTGATGTATGTGGAATTGCTTCAAAATACACCAAATCTAATTTTATTCCTCTTTTAATAGCAAGATATCCTGCAACAGGAGAATCAATTCCCCCAGATAACATCAATGCACCTCGTCCAAGTGTTCCGACTGGATATCCTCCAATTCCCTTATATTCATTTATATAGATATAAGAATAATCAAAACGAATTTCAACATGAACTAAAACATCAGGATTATGTACATCGACTTTTAAATTAGAAAAATTTTTAAGAATAAAGCCTCCAAATTTATGATTACACTCCATAGAATCCATAAAAAATTTCTTATCACTTCTTTTGGTTTCTACTTTAAAAGTATATTCTTGATTATTTTCTAAGTATTTTTCTAAAACTTCTTTTATAGTATTGTTAATACTTTCCAAATTAGTTTCTGTTTTATAAGCAATAGAATAAGCATGAATTCCAAACACTTGATTTAATTTTTTTAAAATAATATCTTCTAAAGAACTATCATATTCTATATACATACGTGAAATATCTTTATGAATTATAACATCTAATCCATTTAATTTTTCTAGTATATTGTTATATAAAGTATTAATAAATAACTTTCGATTTCCTTTTTTAGTTGTTAATTCTCCATATTTAATTAAAATTAATCGATTCATTTTTAGTATTCCCCTTTCTTCAATCTTAATTCCTCAATTTGTTTTTCTAAAACTTTTAAGAAAATATCGATTTCTTTATCAACAGTTAAATATGATAAACTAATTCTAACACTAGTTTTTGCTTTTTCTTTATTTTTGGTAAATTCATATACAGACTCAGACATAGAATTATCATATGAACAAGCTGTTTTGGTAGATATATAAATATCTTCTTCAGCAAGAGAATGCATTAAAGTTTCTGGTTTTATACCTAAAATACTAATATTTAAAATATGAGGAATAGAATTTTCATTACTATTTATATAAATTCCTTTCATTGTTTCCAAATTCTTTTTTAATTTCTGATTTAATTTTAAAACATATTCATATTTATTATCTAAATTTTCTAGTGCAAGTTTTAAAGCTTTAGCTAAAGAAACATATAAAGCAACACATGGAGTTCCACTTCGATAAATCGTTTGACTTTTCCCACCATGTATAATTGGTTCTAGTTCAATATGTTTCTTTTTTATTAAACATCCTACTCCTTTTAATCCATAAATTTTATGAGCTGAAAAAGAGTATAAATCTATATTATCAAGATTTACTTTTATTTTTCCAATTGCTTGAGTTCCATCAACATGAAAAATAACTTTAGGATATTTTTGTAATATTTCTCCTATTTTATTTACATCTTGACTAAGTCCTATTTCACTATTTACATGATTTATACTTACAAGTACAGTATCATTTCTTACTTTTCTTTTTAAATCTTCTAAATCAACCATTCCATTTTCTAATATATTAAGATACTCAATTTCGAAACCATTATTTTTTAAATAATCCATTGTATCTAAAATACTAGAATGTTCTAATTTAGTTGTTAGAATATGTTTGCCTCGACTTTTATATTTTAAAACTGTTCCAAGAATTGCTAAATTATTTGACTCAGTTGCTCCACTTGTAAAAATAACTTCTTCTTTTAATACGCCAAGTAAATTGGCTACTTGATTTGTGGCAGCCTCCATCAAATGAAAGGACTCACGACCTAGTTTATGCAAAGAATTTGCATTTGCTGGATAATCTATCGATACTTTATAAAAACTTTCTAAAACTTCTCTATTAACTGGAGTTGTTGCACTATAATCTAAATAAATCATACTATCCCTCTTTTTTTTCTTTATAATATTAACAAAATATTTTAAATTAATCAATATTTTTTTTAAACTAAAAAGTTCTATAGAATTTAATCTATAAAACTTTAAAAACTTGTAAATATTAAAACCAAACAAACAACAAAAGCAAGAATATATAAACATTTTGATAAAGAATAGGTAAAAATTCTTTTCTTTTTTCCTTCTATTTCATATTCAAATATTTCAACATAAGGAACTGGACTTCTTCTATACCAGCCTTTTAATTTAATAGTTTTATCTATATATTGATGAGATTTAAAAATGGCAAATATTTTATTTAAAATAAACATAGGCTGATTATAATCTAAAAATATAATTCCCGTTTCATCTTGTAAAGTAAAATCTTCATTAAAAACACAACCAGGATCTCCTTTACCAATTACTTTTCCTTCTAATTCACAAGGAATTGAAGTAACTCCTGATACTTTTACTTCTCCAAGTAAATCACGAATATTTGTTTTTTGATATCCATCTTTATGACTTCTTATAAAACCTATATATGATAAAGCTATAGTAATTAATCCCCCTATACCTACAAACATTAATATATTATGTTGATTAACTAAACATAATAAAATGGTAATTAAAATAGCTAATAATGGTGAATATTTAATTAAAACTTCTAATAAAAAGTCATCAACATAACTTTCTTCTTTTTTTAAATCAAAAGTAATATATGGTTCTTGATTATATTCTTTAGAATATTTACTAATTTCTAATAATCTTTTTGATATTAATGGATGAGTAGAATTTAATTCATAAACAATTGCCCAAGGATTCCACATTTCCCATTTCATAGCATTTTTTATACTTGTTTTATCATCTATTTGATTATTTGTAGATACTACTAAAGATTTACTCGTTTTAGCATCAAAAATTCCCAAAGCTCCAATATCTTTTGCAGAACGAACTTTTTTCTTCTTTTTGTCATCACTATTATTATCGGTTGTTCCTATACTAAGCCCAAATCCTATTTTTACTAAAGCACTTGCTAAAGAATTAGGATTTTTAGTTATAGTAATACTATAAAAGTCTGCATAATATTCTCTAGTTCTTGACAAAAATAGAATTACATACTGAGATACAATATATAAAACATAAGCAATAAGTGCAATAAGTTGTCCATAATTATTATCATCATTAGAATCACTATCAGATAAAGTAGTATATATAAAATATAAAATAAGTGGTACTAATTGAGCAACTGTCATAAATAACATATCAAGATGTACAACATGCCCCATTTCATGTCCAACAACTGACTTTACTTCTTCTTCAGTAAGTATTTCTAAAATTCCTCTTGTTAGTACTAATCTTGCGTCATTTTTAAATCTTCCATAGGTAAAAGCATTAGGTGCACCATCATTGATAATTCCAATTCGTGGATATTTTATATTTTCTTTCTTACATATATCTAGAATAAATTCTTTTAAATACGATGGTATCTCGGCATTAAAATCAATTTTGTAAAACCATTTCATACTTAAATCTGTAAAAAATGGAGCTAATAAAAATTGCAATATTAATACAATAATTGAAAATATTATTCCATAAGAAATAGGAATTTTAACAAGAATACATACTCCAAGTACAATTACTGATAATAAAGCATAAAGACCAACTAAAGTTAAAGTGGAAATTCCAAATAATTTTTTTTTCATAACAAAATACTCCTTCAAAAAAATTATAACACAAAAAAATATTATTTATGAATAATTACAAAATATTTTTTCTTTCCTTTTCTAATAACTGTGTATTTATTGTATAAAGCATTTTCTTTTTTAACAATGAATTCTAAATCATTAACTTTTTCTCCATTAATACTAATAGAATTATTATTTATAAATTCTCGTGATTCTCTTTTACTAGAGCAAATTGAACTATCTACTAATAAATTAACTAAATCTTTATCATCACTTATTTCAAAACAAGGAATACTATTTATAGCCATGGAAAGTTCATCTTCGGTTAAATCTTTTATATTTCCCTTAAATAAGGCATCACTTATATGAATACATTTGTCAAGTTCTAATTCTCCTCTTAAATCACGAATAAATTCATTGGCTAATGTTTTTTGAGCAAGTCTCTCCTCTGGTTTTTCTTTATGTTTATTTATAATATTCATAATCTCATCAGGAGAAAGGAATGTAAATACTTTTAAATATTCTTCTACTTTATCATCAGTTGAATTAATTAAATATTGATATAATTCGTAAGAAGATGTTTTGGTTTTATCAAGCCATAAAGCATTTCCAGCACTTTTCCCAAATTTTTCTCCATTTGAATCTAAAATAAGCGGCATCGTAAATGCATAAGCATTTTTTCCAAGTTTTTTATTAATTAATTCTATTCCTGTTGTAATATTTCCCCATTGATCACTGCCTTCTACTTGCATGATACAATTTTTATGTTCATATAAGTATAAAAAATCATATCCTTGAAGTAAAGTATAAGTAAATTCTGCAAAAGTTATTCCTGTTTCAAGTCGACGAGAAATAATATCTTTATTTAACATATAATTAACATTTATATATTTACCAATATCTCGAAGAAACTCTAAAATACTAATATCTTTGGTCCAATCATAGTTGTTAACGACCTCAACATCAAGTCCCTTAAATATTTCTTCAACTTGCTTCTTTATTCCATTTAAATTCTTCTCAACTTTTTCATAAGAAATAATTTCACGTTCTGCTGTTGGTCTAGGATCTCCAATTAAACCAGTTGCTCCACCAACAAGAAGTATTGGATGATGTCCTGCTCGAGCTAGTCTTTTAGCTGTTACTAGACTAGAATAATGTCCTATATGCAAACTATCTGCGGTTGGATCTGTCCCCCAGTAAAACGTTGCATTACAACTATTAATAATTTTTTCTAAGTCTTCTCCTGCTTGATCTTTAATTAAACCACGCCATTTTAATTCTTCAAATAATGTCATCTTTATTCCTCCTAATAATTACTATTTAATCTTTCTTCAATAATTTTTTGTTTTTTTTCAATCGCATCTAATATTTCTATTTCTTTTAAATCTAATAATTTACCAATATACAAAATATATTGAAATATTTCTTCTAACAATTTTTTATCTTTGTTTTTATAAAATTTATAAGCTTTATTATATAATTCCATAATTATTTTTAAAATATCATTTTCACCTATTTTGTAATCTAACTTTTGTATTTCTAAATTATATAATCCATAAAAAGATAATATCATGGTAATAACATCAGCATATTCTTCTAACATTTCATCTTTATTTGGATTTTTTATTGTCCAATACTTAAATACTTTAGTTTCATTAACAAATTCTCCAATTTCAACCATTAATTCAAGACAATTCTTATCGTATAATCTATCATCATTTTGGTATTTTTTTATAAATATTTCATCCAAATACCGATTATTTTGATATATTTTATTCCATCTTGTTAAATTCATTTTATTCCTCAACTATATTTTTAGCATGACTAGTTCCAATTCTTAATGCTCCAGCTTTGATAAAATCTAAAGCTTCTTTCTTAGTTTTAATACCACCACTTGCTTTTATCTCTAATACCTCATTTTTATGACTTTTAATTAACTCAATATCTGATATTTTTGCTCCTTCTTTATCAAATCCAGTTGATGTTTTAATAAAATTAACAAATGTTTCATTACAAATTTCAGTCATCTTAATAATTTCATCTTTAGTTAATAAACAAGTTTCGATTATAACTTTTAAAACATGTCCATCAATACTATCACGAATAGTTTCTATTTCTTCTTTAACGTAATCGTAATCTTTATTCTTTAAGGCATTAATATTAATTACCATATCAATCTCTTTAGCACCAGCATCACACGCATTGATAGCTTCAAATTGTTTTACTTCACGTGTTGAATATCCATTTGGAAATCCTACTACTGTGCAAACTTCAGTTGTTGTATCTTTTAAATATTCACTAGCCGCCTTCACATAATATGGTGGTACAACAACGCATGGAAAGTGATAAGTTTTTGCATCTTCACAAAGTTTTATAATATCTTCTGCTGTACTCGTTTTAGATAGATTAGTACTTTCTATAAATTCACTTATATTCATAAATTTTCCTCCTTTTTATAAAAAAATCACTACATTATAAGGACGAACTGATCGTGGTACCACCTTACTTTTGTAATGATTTACACTTATTTTCCTTAACGTGGAACTCGTTTTAACTCCATTTATGTAACTTCCGTATTAATTTTATTCGTTTACACCATCCACGAACTCTCTAAAAAAGTAATTAATACTTAAATTAAACTTCTTTGTTAAATACAATCATATTTTAACATAATTATTTAATAAATCAAGAGATTTCTTTACTTTTGTACCAATTTTATAGATATTTAATCAATTTGACATTTTTAGTACATTATGATAAAATATGCAACCATTAAAGGGGGATAAAATATGTTTATATGTAATAATTTTAATTTATTAACCTTTACTTTTTACTTGAAATATTTTATTGCAATAAATATGACTATAGTTCCCTTCATTTATTTTTATATTAATTTTATACAAGCTATTAAACAAAAAAGAAAAGGTATTAAGTTTACTAAGTACTTTATTATTGATCGTTTAAAATCTTTCTTTTACGTAATGACAATTTTTATATTATCTTTAATAATTCATAACACATTAAATACTAAAGAAAATGTATGTTATTTATACGCAAGTCCTAATACTTATCAAGTTTACAAAGAAAGTTATCAAAAACTCGCTAGTAAAAATATCGAAAATGATATCAAAAGTAAGTATTTAGAAAATATTTTAACTAATAATGAAAACGTAGCTATTGAATCTTTAGAAAATAAAATTAATCAAAATCAAATTGAAGAAAATAATCAAGTAGATAATTTCTTACATGAAACTGATACCAATCAATTAAATAGGATTTATGTTATAGATGGTGTATTCTTTTATCCAAGATATATTTATAAAAATCGCAATACTTATTCAGGAATATATTGTCCAAGTAATCCTTTAAACGAAGGATTTAATAATCCTTATGGATACAATAATTATTTTTATACAAGATTATCAAAATTTATTGAAGAAGCGAAAAAAAATGGATACAAAATAACAATCAGTAATCAAGGATGTAGAAGTTACTCAACTCAAATAAATTATTATAATACAATGACACCAGGTCGTGCTGCAAGTCCGGGAATTTCATTTCATGGATTTGGAATTGCTAGTGACTTAGAATTTTATAATAACAATGGTTCTCCTTGTGAATATGGAAGAACAGATTCAAGCTGTCCTGCTATGGGATGGGCTCATCAAAATGCTGAAAGGTTTGGATTAACATTTCCTCTTCTTCATGCAAGTTACAAAGAAGATTGGCATATAGAACCAATAAATAAACAACAATATTAAAAGAAATAGATTTTGTCTATTTCTTTTCTATTTTCTCTTTAAATTTTGTATATATATGTTCATTAATTACTAAATCAAATTCACCTACATATTCCATAACTGTAGAATTAAACTTTAATTTAATATTATTTAAAGTATTATATTTTCCTAAATCTTCTTTCGAAAAATCACCAACAACAGCATTTAAATTTAAATACAAAAATCCTTCATTTTTATATTTTTTTATGAGTTCCCATATAAGAACAAATCTTGGATTAAATTTCAAATATTCTTCTTTATAACTATCAATAATTAGCTCTACTCCTTTATTATGTTTAATGGTAAATCCACTTCCAATGGTTATATAATTTGGATAGTTTTTTGATAAAGTCGTTGCATATACAAGTTCATTTTTATAATAATTTAACTTAGTATCTGAGTCCATCTTTTGATTAATAATAGTTTGTTTTTCATTTCCTATAATACTAGAATCCTGCACAAGACTGGCTAATTCTTCATTATGAATAGATTCATTATCATATAACGCTTTCATATTTTTTAAATATGTATCCGTATTAATATTAATAAAGAAAATCTCCATATTATTTTTAAAATTATTAAAAAGTCCTACATAATATCTTTTTTTTCGACGTTTATTTTTTAAAGTAATGAATTTATATAACTCGTCTATATTTCCATTCAAATCTTGTGCAATCTCAACACCACACTTGACACTTTCATCAATAATATTTTTAGCATCACCATCTATTTTTTCATAAATACTTTTTAAACTATTTTGTAAATTAACAAAAGCAATTAACCTTGGTTTATAATTCTCAAAATACTTATTAAATCCTTGATGTCTATAACGATTATCTTTTAAATTTTTTAAAATTGTATTAATTGTATTACTAAAATAAATAATATTTCCATTTTTATCTCTTTCACTACAAATAATAGGAGGATCTATCTTAATAAAAGCATAATGTTGTTTTTTCAATAAATTAATTAGTCCTTTAGTAACATTTAATAATAATTTAGCATCCGTATAATCAATCAAAAATCCACGAGGAGCATAAGCATATTTATAGTACATATAAATATTTTTATATAAGAATAACGTTGCACCAACCAAATGGTCATCTTCAACAAATCCAACATAAAAAGTATTCAACCCTTCATATCTTGACGTTTCTGCATAAGATGATGTTTGATAATAAGTACTATACTTATGTTGATATGCAAATAAGTCAAATTCTTCTTTAGTAAGTGCTACTATTTTCATCCCTTTCAACTCCTTTTCTATCTAATTATACCCATTTTTTTAGGGAATAGCAATTAAATTTTTTAAATACTACTATTTTTTTTTGTCTCATCATGTTATAATTATAAAAGAAAAGGTGGTGCTAGATATGGATATTATCGATGAAAACGACAATTATTTAAACCAAAATATTTTAATTCCAAACGATGAAATTGAAACTATTGGAGATGAAAAAATTGAAAATATTGATGATTTAATAGACAAAATAGAAGAAACTAAAAATTCTCTAATAGAAAAAAAAGAAGAAAAGGAAGTTCCGGAAGTTGAAATAGCTAAAGAAGTTGAAAAAAACAAATACGAACTTTTAGAAAAATTTGGAGAAAATTTTAGTACAAAAGTATATGTTACTAATCCTGCTATTGGAAGAGATAAGGAAATTAAGCAATTAATTGTTACTTTGTTAACTCCTGAAAAATCGGCAATTTTAGTAGGAAAGCCAGGAATAGGTAAAACAGCAATTGTCGAAGGTCTTGGATATCGAATTAAAAATGATGACGTACCCAATGCCTTAAAAGGATATACAATTTTTAAACTTAATACTGCAAGTTTAACCGGAGTTGATCCGACTACAAATGAACTTAAAATTCAAAAAATTGTTGATAATTTAAAAACATTAGATAAAGTTATGATTTTTATTGATGAAATTCATACTTTAATCGGAAATGGAGACAATACTTTAGATTTTGCTAATATATTTAAACCTATTATTGATAGAGGAACGGTTAAAATAATTGGGGCTACAACAAGTGATGAATACGATAGATATATTTTAAGAGACAAGGCCTTTGTTAGACGTTTTCAAAAAATTGAAGTCAGTGAACCAACACGTGAAATGGTCATCGAAATTATGATGGGAACCTATCCTAAATTTGAACAAAAAATGAATTTAAAACTTAAGTATAGTGACTTTATTAAAGAAAAAATTATGGCTTTTATAACCGATGCAACTAGTGAATTTAATCGTGTATATGAAACATCGGTAAGATATCCAGATATTGCTCTAACTATTTTACAACAAGCATTTTCTTATGCAGCATTCGATAATAGAAGTGAGGTTAATATTAAAGATATTAGAAAAGCTATCCAAACAACAAAATTAATTTATCCTGATGTTATAAAAAAAGAATTGATAAAATTTAATACGACATTCAAAGACGTATACCTTATGGAAACAAAACAAATATTAAAGGATGAAATATGAAAAGAATAATTTATTACCTTAGAATTATTTTATTTATTATTTATTTAGTTACATTATTTCTACTAATAGATAAAGTATTTACAATAAAAATATTTGGTTCTTTATTCTTTATCATAAATATTATTTATTCCATTCTTATGATATTAACTATTCTTTCTAAAAAGAAAGATTATAAAAATTCAATTTCTTATAATATTGTAAATATTGGAGTTTATCTTTATGTTATGTTAATTTATTATATTACTTCAATTAGTACAAAACTTGAAGTATTAAATAATTATAATTATTTTCGGAACAATTTTATTTTAATAATGATTTTATTAATGGGATTAATTACTTTTACTATAGCAATGAATGAAGAAGAAAAGTAACTAAAAGATGATAAAAGGATTATAGAAAACAACTTCTATAATCCTTTTTAATTTATTAATTTTCTTTCCATATTGCTTTTAAGGTATGATCTTTATTTTGAACTACCTTCGTTGAACTTGTTATATAATATGGTTCAAATTCTGTTGCTGTATCTCCTTCTTCTAGTTGAATATTTGCTATATCAATATATCCATTTATTCCATATATATTTGGAATATCATTTCCAATTACTATGATTCCATCAGAAATATCTTCTTCTAAAATAATTAATGAAGATACCCTATGCCAATCACCATCATTTGTAAAATTAATATCACTTGCAATATTACCAACTAAATTTACTATATCAAGATTAGTTTTATATATTCCAGTTTTACCATCTTGTGAACCTTGCTTTTGCTTTATATATTGAGTTGGCTTAGCATTTAAACTCCTTATGTCAAAACTTAATACATAATTACCACTTTGTGCAAAAAAATAATCTTTATTTCGCGTATATATCCTCCAAGAAGTATCTATTAAACTCTCTGATTGATAACCATTAATTCTAACATAAGATATATCATCATTTATAAATTGAATTGATGTCCTACCAGAAAAGTTATATGCAAGATAATTTTCTTCATTAATATTTTGAGAATAATTTTTACCATTCCATCCCATAAATGTATAACCATCTCTTTCTGGTGTTGGTAAATCTCCATACGTATCATGATAAGTTACATACTTAGTTGTACTTTCTGTTACTCCATCATTATAATCAAATGTTACTTTA
>ONSF01000050.1 GCA_900320425.1 uncultured Eubacteriales bacterium
AAAAAAAATATAAATCATTAAAAAATAAAGAATTTATAGATAAAATTATTAATAAAGATAATATCTTTTTGTTAAATGATCTTGATTTTTCTTATGATAATAAATCTTTAAGAGAACTATCTGGTATTGTTTTAAATGAAATTGGTGATAAATTTGATTTATTAATTGGAGGAAGTGCTGATTTATCTTCTTCTTGTAAAACTAAGCTTAAAAATGAATCTAAATTTTCAAAAGATAATTATAAAGGACGAAATATTAATTTTGGAATAAGAGAAAATGCCATGGGAGCAATTATAAATGGAATATCTTTATTAGGATTTAGACCATTTGCAAGTACCTTTTTATCTTTTTCAGACTATTTAAAACCAAGTCTTAGAATGAGTGCTCTCATGAATTTACCAGTTATCTATATTTTTACTCATGATTCAATTACCACAGGAGAAGATGGACCAACACATGAACCAATTGAACAATTAGTATCTCTTGAAGCAATTCCTAATTTAAAAGTTTATAGACCATTTGATTTTAATGAACTTATAGGATGTTACATGGATATTTTAAAGCATAGATCTCCTAGTTGTTTAATTTTGCCAAGAGATTCACATGATATTTCTGAGAATACCAAAATAAATGGAATTGAAGCTGGAATTTATGAAGTAATAAAAAATGATACGGATGAATATATTAATTTAATTTCAAGTGGTGAAGAATTAGGAATTGTTTTAAAAGTTTCTAAAAATTTAAAAGAATTAGGAATAGATAATAGAGTATTTAGTATTCCATGTATTAAAAATATTAAAGCAAATTTAGATGGTCTATGGAAAGAAAAAAGAACTATTGGGATTACTCTATCAAGTCCATGGTATCTTTATAAATTTACTCATGAAGTAATAGGAGTAGATAAATTTGGTTCATCAGGATCAAAAGAGGAAATGTTATTAGAATATGGCTTTACAGAAGAAACACTTCAAAGTAAAATATTGGAACTTTTAAATAAAGAAAAAAATAATATTTAAAAATTAATTGTTGATAATAATATTGTAGTAGTTTTTAAAAGGAGTGATTTTATGAATTTTAAAAGGCGACTACTAATACTCTTTTTAACATTAATTATACTTCCCCTAAATACACTAGCTTATTCAAATTATTTAGTTCCGGGTGGAGAAAATTTAGGAATAACCATTAAAAGTGAAGGAATTTTGATTGTTGGGTTTTATGATGTTAATACTAAAATAAGTGATTTAAGACTTGGAGATAAAATTAATTCTATTAACGATATTAATATTTCTTCTATAGAAGATATGTTAAAATTTATTGATCAAAATAAAAAAAGTCTGACTTTAAAAATTGGATATCTTCGTGATGGAAAACAAAATTATACTACTTTAACTTTAGTAAAAGATGAAAGTGGAGTATATAAAACTGGATTATACGTAAAAGATTCAGTAACAGGAATTGGTACTCTTACTTTTATTGACCCCGAAACCAATAAATATGGAGCACTTGGTCACTCAATTACAGATAGTAAAACGAATGTTAAATTTGAAGTTAAGGATGGAAAAATCTTTAAAGCTGATGTTTCATCAATTGATAGAAGTTTAGATGGAAAAACTGGCGAAAAAAATGCTAAATTTTATTTTGATACAAATTATGGTACTATTTCTAAAAATTTAGAAACTGGTATTTATGGAACATATAAAAAAGATTATGATAAAAAAAATCTTGTTCCCGTTGGAAGTATGGATAGTATTAAAATAGGACCTGCTATTATTAAAACCACGTTAGAAAATAATATAGTTGAAGATTTTGATATTGAGATAGTAAATATTGATTTTGAAAGTCAAACTAAAAATATATTATTTAATATTACTGATTCAAAATTACTTGCTAAAACAGGGGGAATTGTTAGAGGAATGAGTGGTTCTCCTATTCTTCAAGATGGAAAAATAATTGGAGCTGTTACTCATACAGTAATAAGTGATAATACAAAAGGATATGGAATTAGTATAATTAAAATGTTAGAAAGCATGGAATAGGAAATAATTTCCTATTTTTTTTAATATAAGAGAATACCAAAAATAACTAATTTTTAATAGGAATTATAATACTTGTAAACTTATTAAGAAAATTACTTTTTGCTTTAGAACTTTAGAATTTTTCAAGTAAAAATTCTTATTGCTACTAATTATTTTCTTAAAAAAAGGATTGCCAATTTAATAGTTTGTAATCCTTATTATCTATAAAACTTAATAATCAACAGGGAGAGTAATTAGGATATTCATAAAGACATTAAACTAACTCATAAGTAGTTATTCTAATTCTATCATCTGATGAATACTCGATTAAATATTTATCATCCTTTTTACAAACTATAATACTAATAGTTTTATCTTGATTCAGTTACTTTAAGTTCAACAACTATAAAACAATTATAAATATAGTTAAAAAGTAAGATATCAATGTAATTTATTGTATTTCCAATTAATATTTTATATTCTTCATCAATAAAAGAAAAACCATTACCAAGTTGTTTTAAAAAATTAGGCATATCTCTTAAGATAAGCGTTTTTAAAACTTTTTCCTCTATATTTTCTTTATCAATAGAACAATTATAAGTGTTAATTAGTATAGGATTTTTAATATTATCATAAATATCAAATTCCTCTTGATTAATTAATTTGTTTTTAGCTTCATCACTTAATCTTTGGTATTATTTGTTTTTGACTTTTTTCTTGTAAAGTTCTCTTTCCTCAATGATAAATAGCAATTTGTTTAATATAGTAATTAATTTCATTTTGGTTATCTAAAGTCATTAAAATTGTATAATGAGACCAACTTATAGATTGGTCAACCAGTGGTTGACTTTTTGCAAAAAGATAAAATTGACGCATATATTTTAGAGAGGTTATTGAGTATCCTTTTCCAAGTTCACTGGTTAATTTTTTAGAATATTTTTTTATTAATTTGTTTCCATATTCAGCTTTTTCATCTCCACC
>ONSF01000069.1 GCA_900320425.1 uncultured Eubacteriales bacterium
AATGGATGTAAATCATGATGTTTCCTATATTATAAGTTTATGTGAAAGTTTAAATATTAAAAAAAGTCATGAAGATGATATTTTAACAGATGATGAGATAATAATGCTTGATAATGAACTTGATTCTTTAAAAGAAAATGAAAATCCAGATTATGAAATTGATGAAGAACTTGAAAGTAAAGTTGATAGTCTTGTTAGTAAAATTGATATGAATTTAGATGAAGTTTCTTCTAAAAAAGAGAAAGTTAAAAGTCGTATTGATAATAAGAATGATGCGAAGGTTAAATTTGAAAAAGGAAGAAAAGAAATCTATAAACATAGAGAAAAACTTGGTGATAACAAGAGTGATGATGATGTTATTGTATTCCATGAAAATATGACTCCGGCAAGTCTTGCAAGTATATTAAAAGTAGGTGCCACGGAGATTGTAAAAAAATTATTTAATTTAGGAATTATGGCTAATTTAAATCAAACTTTAAATTTTGATACAGTTGAACTTGTATTACTTGATTATAAAAAGAAATTAAAGAAGGAAGAAAGTGTTGATAAATCCAATTTTGAAAAATATGAAATTGTAGACAGAGAAGAAGATTTAGAACCACGTCCTCCTGTAATAACAATTATGGGACATGTTGATCATGGAAAGACAACGTTACTTGATTATATTAGAAATTCAAGTGTTGCAAGTGGAGAAGCTGGAGGAATTACTCAAGCAATCGGAGCTTATCAAGTAGAAGTTAATGGAAAGAAAGTAACATTTATTGATACTCCAGGACATGAGGCATTTACTAATATGAGAAGTCGTGGAGCAAGTGTTACTGATATTGTTGTTTTAATTGTTGCTGCAAATGATGGAGTAATGCCTCAAACAAAAGAGGCTATTGATCATGCGAAAGCTGCTGGGGTTCCTATTGTTGTAGCTGTAAATAAAATTGATTTAAAAGAATCAAATGTTGATAGAGTACTTACAGAATTAACAGAATATGGACTTGTTCCTGAAAAATTTGGTGGGGATGTTATTACTTGTAATATATCAGCTAAAACAGGAGAAGGAGTAAAAGAACTTTTAGAAACATTATTACTTGTTTCAGAAATGGCCGAATTAAAAGCTAATCCAAATCGTTATGCAACTGGAACTGTTCTTGAAGCGAGAAACGATCAAAAAGTTGGAAGTATTGTATCACTTCTTGTTCAAAGTGGAACACTTCGACTTGGAGATCCTGTAGTAATTGGTACTAGTTATGGAAAAATTAGAACTTTAAAGGATGATAAAGGAAATAATATAACTATGGCTCTTCCATCAACTCCTGTTGAGATTACTGGAATTAATGAATTACCACTTGCCGGAGATAAATTCATGGCATTTGAAACTGAAAAAGAGGCTAGAAGTATTTCGGAAGAAAGAGAAACAAGAAGTCGAGATGCTGATACCAATAAAGCTGGAATGAGTTTAGAAGATTTATTTAGTATGGTAGAAGCGGGAGAAAAAGAAATTAATGTCGTATTAAAGACTGACGTTAAAGGATCAGAAGAAGCTGTTAAACAAAGTTTAGGTAAAATTAATGTCGATGGAGTTTGGGTTCATGTTATAAGAAGTGGTGTTGGAGCCATTACTGAAAGCGATGTTATTCTTGCCTCAGCGTCAAATGCAATTATAATTGGATTTAACGTAAGACCAAATAGTAAAATATTAGAATTTGCTAAAGATAAAAATGTTGAGATAAGACTTTATAATATAATTTATAAGGTTGTTGAAGATATGGAAGATGCTATCAAAGGAATGCTTGATCCAAAATATGAAGAAGTAATTATTGGTGAAGCTGAAGTAAGACAAATATTTAAATTTTCAAAAATTGGAAATATTGCTGGAAGTCATGTAACCAAAGGAGTTATTAAAAATCAGAGTGAGGCAAGAGTAATTCGTGATGGAGTAGTTGTTTATACAGGAAAAATTGGATCTTTACAAAGAGAAAAAGATAGTGTGAAAGAAGTTAAAAATGGCTATGACTGTGGTATTACTATTGAATCTTTCCAAGATATGAAAGTTGGAGATATTATTGAAACTTTCGATATGGTTGAGGTAAAGTAAATGGAGAAGGTTAAACTAGAACGTTATAATAATGCGTATATGGAACAGTTAAACATTATCTTTGGTACCGAAATTAAAAATCCTATTTTAAAAAATGTTGTTGTAAATGCTGTTAAAATAACAAATGATTTATCAATAGCTAAAATATATTTTACGTGTTTTAATGAAGATAGAAAACAAGTCTTAAAAGAGTTAAGAGAAAGTCAAGGATTTTTAAGACATGAATTAGCTTCTAAAGTTGATATTCGTCATACGCCAGAACTTATATTTGAATATGATGAATCATTAGAATATGCCAAAAAAATAGAAGATAAAATTAAAGAAATCAAAGAAAAAGGCCAATAAAAGGGTCTTTTTCTAATAAATATAGTAGAAAATGATAATTGAAAGGATATAAAAATTATGAAAAAAGAAATAAAAATTTCTGATATTAAATGTGAAAAGTGTGTTGCTACAATCAAAAATGCTTTAGAAAAAATAGAAGATATTAAGAAAATAGAAATATCATTAGATAATAAAACAGCTTTGATTGAATCTTTAAAAGAAATAGATGATAAAATTTTGAAAGATACAATTGAAAACATGGGATTTAATGTTTTAGAAATAAATAAAAAGTAAAAAAATGATAAAAGTAATTTTAAACATACGAATTAGTTAGGAGTAGAATGTGGAAATAAAAGAGATAGAAAGAAGTATTATAAAAAAATTTAGAAAAGAAATTTGGGGACGATTTGTATCATCAGTTTATGATTATAAATTAATTGAAGATGGCGATAAAATTATGGTTTGTATTAGTGGTGGAAAAGATTCATTTTTACTTGCTAAATGTATTCAAGAATTAGAAAAACATGGACATATAAATTTTAGTGCTCGTTATATCGTAATGGATCCTGGATATAATGTAATAAATCGAAAGTTAATAGAAGAAAATGCCAAAAAACTAAATGTTCCTATCGAAATTTTTGAAAGCGACATTTTTGATATTGTATCAAGAGATGATATGAAAAGTCCTTGTTATTTGTGTGCTAGAATGAGAAGAGGATTTCTATATAGTAAAGCCAAAGAACTCGGATGTAATAAAATTGCTCTTGGTCATCATTTTAATGATGTTATAGAAACAACTTTGCTTTCGATGTTTTACGGTAGTGAAATTAAAACTATGATGCCTAAACTTTATAGTGAAAATTTTTTGGGATTAGAACTTATTAGACCATTATATAAAGTTCACGAAGAAGATATTATTGCTTGGTGTAAATTTAATGAATTGAATTTTATTAACTGTGCTTGTAGATTTACCGAAAATTGTAATATTAATGATGAAAGTAATAGTAAACGACTTGAAATGAAAAATTTAGTAAAACAATTAAAAGAAAAGAATGAGAATATAGATTATAATATTTTTAAAGCTTTAGATAATATTAATTTAAATTGTGTTTTAGGTGTAAAAAAAGATGGAATTTATCAAAGTTTTCTAGATAATTATGAGAAAGAAAATTAAATATTTTCATTCTTTTTTTATATTATTTAATATTAAAAAAATTGTAAATTAATTTACTAACATGGGAAATTTTGATATAATATGCGTGGAAGTGATTAATGATGGAACTTAAAGATGTAAAAGGAATTGGACCAAAAAGTTTAATGCTTTTAAATAAATTAAATATATATACAGTTGATGATTTAATAACTTATTATCCTGTTCGTTATGATGTATTAAAAAGAACTAATTTGGACGAATTAGATAGTGATATGAGAATAATAGTTGATGGTAGAGTTGAATCAATTCCTTTGATAATTAGGATTAAAACGGGACTTAATAAAATGAATTTTAGACTTGCAACAAGTGATAGAATCTTTGGAGTGTCTATTTTTAATCGTGCTTTTTTAAAACAACATTTAGGAGTAGGTGCGAATGTAATTGTTATTGGAAAATATGATAAAGCCAAAAATGTTATTACAGCAAGTGATGTAAAACTAGGGAACCTTGGAAACACCACTAAAATTGAACCTGTTTATCATTTAACAAGTGGTCTAACTAATAAAAATTTATCTACATATATAAATATGGCTCTTTTATCAATTGGAAGAAATGTTTTTGATAATATTCCTGATTATTTAGTAGAAAAATATGATTTTTTAAGTAAAAAGATGGCCTTAAATATTATTCATAATCCTAGTAGTCCAGAAAAGTTAAAAGATGCCAAAATTAGACTAAAGTATGAAGAATTATTTGAATTTATGTTTAAAATTAATTATTTAAAAAAAGAGAATACTAAGCTAGATGGTATAAAAAGAAAAATTTATAAGAAAGATTTAGAAAGTGTTTATAAAATATTACCTTTTTCTTTAACTAACGATCAAAAAAATGTTTTAGAAGAGATAAGAGTTGATTTAAATTGTGAAAAGAGAATGAATAGACTTTTGCAAGGAGATGTAGGAAGCGGAAAAACTATTGTTAGTATTATTTCTATGTATTTAAACTATCTAAGTGGTTATCAAAGTGCTTTAATGGTTCCGACAGAAATTCTTGCTAATCAACATTATAATAATATTAAAAAGCTTTTAGGTGATAAATGTGTAATTGAACTTTTAACAGGCTCTACTTCAAAACGTGAAAAACAAAGAATATATGAAGGTCTTGAAAAAGGCGAAATATCAATGATTGTTGGAACCCATGCTTTAATTCAAGAAGATGTTATTTATAAAAATTTAGGGTTAGTAGTAACTGATGAACAGCATCGATTTGGTGTAAATCAAAGAGAAAATTTAAAGAATAAAGGACTTGCACCTGATGTTTTATATATGAGTGCAACTCCAATTCCAAGAACTTATGCTTTAACAATATATGGAGATATGGATGTATCAATTATTAAAGAACTTCCTAAGGGAAGACAAGAAATTACAACTATTTTAAAAAGTAATGAAGAAATAAGTGATGTTTTAGACCTTATGTATAAAGAGTTAAAAGATAATCATCAAATTTATGTTATTGCACCTTTAATTGAAGAAAATGATAGTAGTAATTTAGTTAGTGTAAATGAATTAAAAAAGAAAATGATGGAAGCTTTTGGAAAAAAATATAAAATTGATTTGGTTCATGGAAAAATGACTAGTGCTATGAAAGATGAGATAATGACAAAATTTAGTCGTGGAGATGTTGATATATTAATTAGTACTACGGTTATTGAAGTAGGCATTGATGTAAAAAATGCTAGTATGATGGTTATTTTTGATGCTAATCGATTTGGTCTTTCTACTCTTCATCAGTTAAGAGGTAGAGTAGGACGTGGAAATATTAAATCAAGTTGTATTTTAATATCAAGTCAAGATACCAAGAGACTTGAAATTTTAAAAACAACAAGTGATGGGTTTAAGTTATCAGAAGAAGATTTTAAACTTCGAGGTTCAGGAGACTTGTTTGGAACTAAACAAAGTGGTGATATGAATTTTAAAATTGCAAATATTAAAGAAGACTATAAAATTTTGGTTCAAGCAAATAAAGATTCTTTAGAGTTTTTAAATACAGCTTCAATTAAGAATTTAAAACTTCGTGATACATTAATTAATAAAATAAAACAAGGTTGATGTCAAGTAGATAAAAATTATTGTAAAATTTTAATTCTTATATTGACTAAATTTTAAATTTATAATAAGATTTAGATGTATGGTTAAACCATACATACACTTACGATTTTTGTGAGTGTATATTCAACCAAAACCCCCTGAAGAGAGATATTTATTAATGATATCTCTCATTTTGTTTATATATAAGGGTTTTCAAGTGGTTGTTTGAATTGAAAATAATTTTAGGTACAATTTAGGTACAAAAAAATTTAGTTTTAAGAATAGTTCATTGAAGAAAAGTGCCTCAAGTGGCAAAAATTCTCAATGGATTTTTTTACAGTGATACGGACAATATAGATTTCATCCGTATGATTGTAATCGTATTATACCGCAAACGGTAGGATATAATTGCTATAAGGTCATGGTATAATACATTATGAGGAGATGACTTATGGAAAAGAAAGAAG
>ONSF01000102.1 GCA_900320425.1 uncultured Eubacteriales bacterium
AAGCGTTTGCTTTCCAGTTTCTTTTATTACATTTGCTATGGTAAAAGTTTTACCTGTTCCTGTTGCTCCAAGTAATACTTGATGTTTTTTACCATTATTAACACCTTCAACAAGCTCTCGTATTGCTTCTGGTTGATCACCATTCGGTTCAAACTTTGATACTAAATCAAACATATTTGCCTCCTTTTAATAGTTTTAACTTATAAGTTAATTTTAATAAAAATATCGTTCAAGTTTATTTTTTAATCAATTTTTTTCCTTCATTACATATTTCCTTAGCATAACAAATATCGCCATTATTTATATTGTAATATTCGTCATTAATAAAAATTTTATCATCTATATATTTTCCAATTTCATATCCTTTTTTTGCAAGAAAAATGCATGGATATATATTATTATCTGGTGTTAATACAACTTGATTATTTATGCTTGGACATTTAAAATTGTCATGACTTGAAATTGGATTCTTTCCAAATCCGGCATCTCTCTCAATTAAAAGTTGATTAATATCATACTGTTTCCTACATTTAATTAGTTGTTCAAAAAAAATTCTAATTTGATTTTCGTTTAATATTAAATTTTTATCAATAATATTTAATGCATTTCCTTGTAAAATAAAATTAGTAAAATATATTCCTTTAGCACCTAAATCTAAAGATTTTTTACATATCTCTTCAATCATATTATAATTTTGTGAAGTGATAGTAGTCATTAATCTGAAATTAAATTCATTACTTTTTAATAATTGAAATACTTTTTCTAAAATTTTTGATGGAATTACTGAAATATTATCATGAATTCCAAAATGATAAGATATTGAAATAGACTCTAATCCATAGTTCATTAGTTTTTCAATAATCTGAGGATTTTGATAAATTAACAATCCGTTTGATAATATATATTTTTGACCAATTTCTTGATATGATTTTAAATATTTCAAATTTGTTAATACTTCAGCGCCATTTAGAGATATTATATATTTTTCTTTTAATTGTTTAACAATTTTTAACAATTTATTTGGTTCAAAATTACCTTTATAACTTATATAACAATGTTTACAAGATAAATTGCAATTAGAACAACACATTATTATTACTTTGTTTCCAGTAAATTCTTTCATTGTAAAACCTCCATAGAAGCCATTTTATTATGATTAAAACATATAGAGTGTTTATATTTGTTATTTAATTCTAATTCATTCGAATTTCGATATATGATTTTATCATTTTTTTTCTTTATTACAATAGCAATTAGTAAGAATTTTTATGAAAAGGAATTGACATTCAGAAAAAATATGGTAGTATATAATTAATTTTACTCGAGGAGGATTCCATGAGAAGTTACACTAGAAAAATCATACACAGTTATATAAGTTGTGGCTATATGGTAAACTATAGTCATATGACTTCTTGTGCATTTTTAAGTGAACTAGTATCTAAGGTCAATAATTTAACGAATTTCGTTTTGTTATTGTCTTTTTATATTATTTGTATTTTTCTAAAATAGAAATGAGGAGGAGATAAAAATGAAGACATTTATTTATACAAGTAAAAAAGAAAATATTGATGATTTATTGTTTGAAGTTGTAGAAACCAAAGGAAAAGGGCATCCTGATAACATTTGTGATACTCTTGCTGAAAAAATATCAGCTAATTATTCTAATTATTGCCTTGAAAATTATGGAGTAATACTTCGACATATGATAGATAAATTATCTATTTTAGGAGGTGGCTCTAAAGTTTATTTTGGAAAAGGTGAGATGGTTTCACCAATACGTATACTAGTAAATGGACGATTTACTGATAGATATAAAGATAAAAAAATAGATTATATGTCTATTGTATTAAGTACAATTAAGGGTTATTTAAAAGAACTTTTTCCACTTTTAGATGTGGATAAATATTTAATAGTAGTTGATAATACACATCATAATGAAGGACCAGGTGTAGTTTATAATATTGATGATACAACTAATAATGAACGAAAAAAATTTTTTGAGGCAATATCCGAAGAAGACCTTTTAAAACATAATAATTTTAATAGATGTAATGATACTTCAACTACAGTAAGTTATTATCCTATGAGTAAGCTAGAAAGAGTAGTGCTATCCATTGAGCAAACTCTAAATTCAGAAAAATATAAGATAAAATATCCTTGGGTAGGAAATGATATTAAAGTAATGGGAATGAGAAAACAAGAAAAAATTGAAATTACAAGTTGTGTACCACTTATTTCTGTATATGTTAAAGATTTAGAAGATTATAAAAATAAAATGAAAATGATAAAAAAAGATATACTAAAGGTTGTAAAAAAAGAATTTAAGGAAAATGAAATTTCAATTTACTTAAATACACGAGATAATTATGAAAAAAATGATTTATATCTTACAGCAATAGGAAGTGCGATTGAAAGTGGTGATGAAGGAGCAGTAGGACGAGGAAATCGGTCAAGAGGAGTTATTCCATTTAGTAGAAATTTTAGTATGGAAGCATCTTGTGGAAAAAATCCAGTTTATCATACAGGAAAACTTTTTACCGCTATAGGTGACGTTATAAGTAAAAAAATATATGATAAATTTAATATTGAAAATGTTGTATTTTGTACTTCTAAAATGGGAGATAGTATTGAAGACCCTTGGAATGTAAGCGTGGAATTAAATAAAGAGATATCTGATGAAATAAAAAATGAAATAGATAAATTGGTAAAAAAAGAAATAAAAAATCATAATAATATTACTAAAAAAATAATTCAAGGAAAGATAAGATTAAATAGTTATTAGTAAAGGAAAGTATATGAAAAAAGATTTATTATCAGCTCAAGATTTAAAAAAATATTTTTTAGATAGAGGTTATAATTGTTTACAACCACATCAAGTTGTTAATAATAAGGATACTGTATTTTTAACAGCTGGAATTCAACCGATAGTTTCCTTATATAGGAAAAATTTACTAGATTCAAATAAGAAGATTTATATATCACAGCCTGTTATTAGAACGCAATTTAAAGATTCGACTTGTGAAGGAACATCTATTGCTTTTGTAAATTCAACAACATCAGGATTTAATATCTCAGAGATGGAACATAATATTTTAGTTAAAGATTTTTTAAATTTATTTTATGAATTAGGAATGAAACAGTCAGATATTTCAAGTAAAACAGAAAATTATGAGCGTTTATGGGGTGATTTAATAGTGACTGGCAAAACAACATTTCACTATTATAAAGATATAGAATTAGGAGATACTACTTTTTTTACAAGTATAAAAAGAGATGGAAAAAATATTGGAATTGATTCTATGAGTGACGTAGGTTTTGGATTAGAAAGAATAAGATGGTGTGTGAGTGGAAAGTCATATTTTGACATGTATGAAAATAGTTCGGAACTTGAGTCAGAAGTTAAAGCATACTTGTCTGTTTTAGCATTACTTGCTGTAAATAATGTTTTACCGTCAAATAAAAATTCCGGTTATCGTGCTCGTTCATTTTCTAAAACACTTGTTCGTATTTTACATGGCCGTGATTTTTCTGAAAGAGAAGAAGCGTACTTAATAGAATGTGTGAAATATTGGAAAGATTGGCAAGAAATAAATAAAGATATTGATTTAAGCCTAATAAAGAATGAATATATTAGAAATTGTAATAGATATATAATTGATCAATTAGCAAAAGAAGGATATGACAATCTGTCAGGTATTAATATTAATATATCGCGTGAAGAATTAGTTAAAAGATTACTTGCATCAAGTGTTGATGAAAATATAGTAAAAAAGATGATAAAGATAAGGAAGTAGATCATTATGAAATTATATTTATGTGGTGGAGGAAGTGGAAAACAAATTAAAAATGCATTATTGCATTTTTCCAGAAATATAGATAAAACAAAACCAATATTATATATACCACTTGCTATGGAAAGTGAAAAATATGATGGCTGCTATAATTGGTTTAAAGAGGAAATTAAAAATATAAAGGTTGCAAACTTTGAAATGGTAAGATCAGGATTAGAATTATCAAATTGTGTTTTATCAAATTATTCAGCATTATTTATCGGCGGAGGAAATACTTATAAATTATTAAGTGAGCTAAAAGAGTATTTTAATTATGAAAAAATTATAAATTATTTGAATGATGGAGGAATCGTTTTTGGTGGAAGTGCAGGAGCAATTATCTTTGGAAAAAGTATAGATACTTGTTTATTTGATGATGGTAATATAGTTGATTTGAAAGATAAAAAGGGATTTAATATGTTAAATGATTACTCAATTTTATGTCATTTAAATAAAAAAAACTTTAAAAGAAATAGTAATTATTTAAAAGAAAATTTAAAAAAAGAAAAAATTATATATTTACCAGAAGAAGATGTAATTCTTATAAATGATAATAAAGTAAGTATTATAGGCAAAAAGAATTATGTGATTTTTAAAAACGGTAAATATACATATCATAATTTTGCTAATTTTAAAAAAGATATTATAAATGAATAAGTCAAAAAAATGGGAGGTTTAAAATGATTGACATTAAAAGGATAAAAGCTGATAAAGAAAAAATGAAAGGACATTAAGTAAGAGAATGGGTGAATGTTCTCTGGATGAGATTGTGAAATTAGATGATGAAAAATTAAAATTACAGCAAGTATTGGAAAAATTACAACAGAAGATGGTAGTGTTGTAGTACCAGAAGTTTTAAGAAAATATATTGAGGGCTTGAGGTAATAGAAGCTAAAAAGAAAAAAGTTTTAAAAAAATAAATTATATTTAAATAATTGGCAACTTATTGATATTAAATAATAAGTTGCCTTATTTAAAAAAGGAGAAAAATATGCCAAAAATGATAGTTAGTGATTATGACAAAACATTTTATTTGAATGATAAAGATATAGAAAAAAATAAGTTATTGGTTAATCAATTTAGAAAAAAAGGTAATATATTTGTAATTGCAACAGGAAGAAGCTATCTTGATTTAAAAGAAGAAGTAGATAAATATAATTTAAAATATGACTATGCTTTAATAAATCATGGATCAACGATAATTAATAGAAATAATCAAGTTCTGTGTAATTTTTTAATTAAAAATGATATTATAAAAGATATAAAAAACGATCTAGAACTTGCTAAGACAAAATTTTATTTTTGTTGTAGTAAGTTAGAAAGTAGGGTAAATTTTGAACATTTAGATTTAACTAAAATAGCAATAGTATATAATAATGATATAAATATAAAAGAAATAAATGATAGGATAAATAAGAAATATAAAGAAGTAACTTCTTATATTATAAATGATAATATGCTTGAAATTATTTCTAAAGATATAGATAAATCAAAGTCAATAAAATTATTATCAAGTTATTTAAAAATAAAAAAAACAAATATATATACTATAGGAGATGGTTATAGTGATATTAATATGGTTAAAGATTATAGTGGATATGCTGTAAAAAAATCCATCATTGAATTAAAAAAAGTAGCAAAAAAAGAATATAGTAGTGTTTCTGAAATGATAATGGAAATTTTTGATAGTAAAATTTGATTAATATTGGTTGTGAGACGAATTGAGACGAATGCAGGTCACAAAGTTCTATTTTAACATCTAGTATTAAATAATTCATTTTTTATGAATTAAACAATACCAAATGGCTTTAATCTTGATATTATTAAATTTTTTTTTTACTAGAAGATTTTAACATATTTTAGAGTTTATTATAATTTGAATAAAAAATAAAATTTTAGTGTCACATTAATTTTAATATCTATTATTTTAACTTATTGATATATAATCCCTAATGAGATATAATATATTTGAAAATTACTTGATTAGTTATATAAACAAAGGAGAAGTAAAATACAATGATAGTAAAATATAAAAGTATAGATAAAGAAATTGAATTATTAAAGTCAAAAGGTCTAAAGTTTAAAAATGAAGATTTAGCTCGTGAAATAATACTTAAAGAAAACTATTATTTTTTAACAAAAGGCTATGAAGAAATATTTCTTAATTTAAAAAATAAAAATAACGATTATCAAGAAGAAACTTATTTTGAAGAACTTTATGCTATTTATAACTTTGATCGAGAATTAAAAAATTTATTACTTGATTATATAAATATTGTAGAAACGAAATTAAAATCATTTATAGCTTATGAATATCAGGAAAAATATGGAGAAGAGAATTTATTAGAATCTAAAAATCTTAATGATGATTATAAATCAGTATTAAAACTAGAAATATTAAAAAAACAAATGGATGAAAATATTAAAAAAGCACTAAGATATGATTTTAATTTACAAGAATCTTTAAAAAAAAATGGATATTTAAAACCTCTTATTATGATAAAATATTTTATGTTTGGTAATGTAATAGCATTATTTTCTATTTTGAAACCTAGTGATAGAGAAAAGGTAGCAATGCATTTTATGGAGAATGATTATAAAGTAGAAAGACAACTTAAAATGTTAAATAGTGTTCGTAATATATGTGCTCATGGAGATATTTTATTTAATTTTAGATATAGAAAAGATAACTTGTATTCGGTAATTGTTATATTAAAACAAATGCTTGATAATAAAGAATTTTATAGTATGTTTATTAGAGTTGAAAACTTACTTGTTTGTATAAGAGATGAAATTGATAATTTAAGCTATCATAATTTACTTGAAATGATGGGGTTTAGAGATGATTATAAATTATTAATTAGAGAGAAAAAAGGAGAATTTGTTATGAATTATGAACCAAAACCAATTGATACTAAGGATATTGTGCTTGGAGATGATATTTTAAATCTTGCTGAAGAACTTGCAAAAAATACCCATGATATCTGGGCAACAGGAAGAATTAGCGAAGGATGGAAATATGGAACAGTAAGAGATGATAAGTTTAAAACAACTCCATGTTTAGTTCCATATGAAGAACTACCTAATAGTGAAAAGGAATATGATAGAAATACAGCTATTGAAACTTTAAAATTAATTCAAAAACTTGGATTTAAGATAGAAAAGGATGATAAGTAATGGGAATAGCACTTTATTTAACTATCCTAATAGCAATTTTAGGATATTTATTATTAAAAAAATATAAACTAGAGGCAAAATATAGATTTCTGGTTGTTATGGGAATTATTCTTTTATGTTTAGCAATTTTAGTCTTTCCTCTCTTTGATACAAACGATTTAACTTTAAGAATAATAAATTCTATTTATTATGCACTTAAAAGTATTACTTTGAATGAAGAAATTGACATTTTGGCAAACATTAGTTTACATAATTGGTTTGGATGGATTTACTTTTTATGTGTAAATGGATTATTAATAGCATTACCAATTTTTACTGTAAGTACTTTGATGGCTTTTATTAATGATTTGTTTGTTGATATTAAGTTAAAGAAACTTAAATATAAGAATTTATATATATTTTCGGAGATGAATGAAAAGTCTTTGACGATTGCAAAACAATATAGTAAATTTGACAATGGAGAAATTCTATTTTTAAATGTAAATAATAAAGAAGATGAATTTGAATCTTTTAAAGCAATTAAATTATCAGATGGAATTAATGAAATTAATTTAAATGATTATCAAAAAAATATTACTGTCTATATGATATCCGAAAATGAAGAACAAAATTTAAATAATACTTTGGAATTTATTAATAAATATAAAAATAAAAGCATGATGGTTTATGTAATTAATAATACCGAAGAGGCATCTACTATTTTAGATTCAACAGATAAAGGAAATTTAAAAATTGACATTGTTAATGAAACAGAACGGGCAATTTTTAGTTTATTAGATACTTATCCTCTTTATGAAAATTCCATCTCTAACGTAATTTCTTTATTAATTATTGGTTGTGGAAATGTTGGATCAGAGTTTTTAAAAGATGCGACTTGGTGTGGAACATTACCAGGATATAAATTTAAGGCATTAGTAATTGATTTAAATGCAGATAAAATTAAAGAACAAATGGAAATTGAAATGCCAGAATTTTTAAAAAATTATGATATTACTTTTGTAAACTGTGATATAAAATCTAAAGAAGCAATGAATGCTATAAAAAAAGCCAATGATATTAACTATGTTTTAGTATCTATGGAAACAGATAGAAAAAATTTAGATACAGCTATTAATATTCGAAGATTTTTTATAAGAAATTATGAAAGAAAACCTATTATTAATATTTGGATTCAAAGTGAATATAAAAGAGAACAAGTAGATAGACTTGTAAATGAAATGAATAATTCCTATGATATTAATGCTTTTGGAAGTATAAAAGATATGTATTTTACGAAAAAAATAGTAAATTCTGAAATTGAAGAAATTGCTAAGAAAATCCATTTAGCATACAATAAAACTCTTGATAATTATTATTTTAGTGAATACAATAAAAGATCATCTCGAGCAAGTGCTCTACACGTAAAGTATAAATTGTATTCAATTTTAAAAGAAAAATATCAGAATAACTTACAAAAGGATTTAGATAGTTTTAGAAAAATATATAATCAAGATATGGAAGATATTCTAGCAAGAAATGAACATGAAAGATGGAATGCATATATGAGATCAATTGGTTATACATGTGCAACTATTGAAGATTTAAAAAAATATTATAAAGAATTAAATAGTCATAAAGATTATTTAGGAAGAAGACATCCGGCTTTAGTTTCATTTGATGAATTAGATAAGGTATCCTCTGAATTACAGAAAATAGGAATAAATAGAGATTTAAAAAATAGCGATTATGATATTATTAAAATGATGTTAGATAAATTTTAGAAATTCGTGAAAAAATTATTGTATAAGGATGATTTTTCTATTCTTGATGCGAAAGAATACTTAGCAGATTAATATGTTTAAAAAATTAATTTTAGAAATAAAAGAGGTATTTGATAAGAAAAATATTGATAAATTTAAAGATGTATGGTATATAAAAATACAAAACAAACTTGATAATTTAACGTAAAGAAGGTAGTAAAATGAAAAAGATTAAAATATTTTTAGCATCTTCTATCGTAGAGTTTAAAAATATCAGAAATTTAGTAGGAGATACTATAAGACAAATTCAAAATAAATTAATTGATGATGGAATAAGACTTGATTTATTTATGTGTGAATATGCAAATAACACGATGAGTAAAGGAAGAATGCAAGAACGTTATAACGATGAATTAAGAAAATCAGATATATTTATTATGATAATAGGTAAAAAAGTAGGAGAATTTACTATAGAAGAATATGAAGTATCAAAAGAAATTAATGCTATTAAAAGATATATTTTATTTCAAAATATAGAAAGTGATAATACGGTTTTTGAGTTTAAAAAAAATTTAGAAAATGATAAACAAAAAGGAATAGAACATACAATTATTTTATTTAAAAAAGAAGAATTATCATCAATAGTGAAAAATATTATAAAAGAAAATATTATAGGATGTGAAGATAAATGAGAAAGATAAATATATTTTTAGCACTTGGAGAAAAAGATGTAAGAGATGATAAAAATGAAATAAGTTCATATATAAATCATTTAAATGACAAATATGAAGATAAAGATATATATATAAGACTTATAACTGATGATGATATAGATAAGAAATTAAAAGATATAACTGAAGAAGATATAAATAAATCAGAAATGTTTTTTATTATCTTTGGAAATGATATTAAAGATGAAGCCTTAAAAGAATTTAATCTTGCTTATGATAAATTTAAAAAAGATAGTAATCCTAAAATAGTA
>ONSF01000042.1 GCA_900320425.1 uncultured Eubacteriales bacterium
ATGAGTGGAATGGGAAGAAAACCTAATGAAAAACAAGTAAAACAAATGATGAAACAAATGCAAAAATATATGTAAATTGTAAAAGAGACAATAATAGAAACTTTATTTTAAAGAGAGCTTATGGTTGGTGAAAATAAGTAATAAAATCTATTTATCTACTCTTTAGAGAACCTAATTAGTTCCGGGAGACCGTTATCAATAAAAGTGAAATAAAGGATGGTATCGTCTTCGGACGCCTTAGATACCATTCTTTTATTATTTAGGAGGAAAAAATGTTAAAAAGTTATTTTGATGAAATGGAATATCAAGAATTAGTTAAAAATAAAGATTTACTTTATAAAACTTTAGAACTTGTGTTGAAAGTATTTGATGATAAAGTTGATAAGGGGGGACTTCCTTATTTTAATCATTTATTAAAGGTATATGAAAATGTTTCCTCGTATGATGAAAAAATTATTGCTCTTTTACATGATACAATAGAGGATACTGATATAACTTATCATGATTTATCTGAATTTGGTTATGATAATAATATCCTAGATGTTTTAAAAATACTTACAAAGAAAAAAGGAGAATACTATCCAGATTATATTGAAAGAATTATTGAAAGCAATAACATTCATGCTCTTAATGTAAAACTCTCGGATTTAAAACATAATATGGATATTACAAGAATAAAAAATCCTAGTATAAATGATTATGAAAGAATTAGTAAAAGATATGAACCAGCATATAATAAAATTAAAAATAAAATTGAAGAATTGGAGAATTTAAAATGATAGATATAAAATTTTTAAGAGAAAATAGTGATATAGTAAAGGAAAATATTAAGAAGAAATTTCAGGATGAGAAACTTGAACTAGTTGATAAAGTAATTGAACTAGACAAAAAAACAAGAGAATTAAAAGCTGATGGAGATAATCTTCGTATGATGAGAAAGAAGTTATCTGATGAAATAGGACAACTTTTTAAAGAAAAGAAAGTAGATCTTGCAAATCAAAATAAAGAAAAAGTAAAAGAATTAAATGAGAAACTAACTATCATGGAGCAGCAAGAAGAAGAATTAAATAAAGAAATTAGAAAAATTATGTTAGTAATTCCTAATATTATTGATCCTAGTGTTCCAATAGGTCATGATGATTCAGAGAATGTTGAAATGGAAAGATTTGGAGAACCGGTTGTTCCTAATTATGAAATTCCGTATCATGCAGATATTTTAGAAAGTTTTTCAGGAATTGACAAGGATGCTAGTGGAAGAACTAGTGGAAATGGATTCTATTTTCTAATTGGAGATATGGCAAGACTTCATAGTGCAATGCTTTCTTATGCAAGAGACTTTATGATTAATAAAGGATTTACATATTGTATTCCACCTTTTATGATTAGAAGTGATGTTGTAAATGGAGTAATGTCATTCTCTGAAATGGAAAATATGATGTATAAAATTGAAGGAGAAGATTTATATTTAATTGGAACTAGTGAACATTCCATGATAGGACGTTTTAAAGACCAACTCATAAAAGAGGAAAACCTTCCTATTACTTTAACAAGTTATTCTCCATGTTTTAGAAAAGAAGTAGGTGCACATGGAATAGAAGAAAGAGGAGTATATCGTGTTCATCAATTTGAAAAACAAGAAATGGTTGTTCTTTGTAAACCAGAAGATTCTATGAAATGGTATAAAAAGATGTATGAATTTACAGTAGAGTTTTTCCGTAGTTTGGATATTCCGGTTAGAACTCTTGAGTGTTGTTCAGGAGATCTTGCTGACTTGAAAGTAAAATCATGTGATGTTGAAGCATGGAGTCCACGTCAACAAAAATATTTTGAAGTAGGAAGTTGTTCAACTTTAGGAGATGCTCAAGCCCGTCGTCTTGGAATTCGTACAAAGGGAGAAAAAGGAACTTATTTTGTTCACACCTTAAATAATACGGTTCTTGCAACACCTCGTGCTTTAATAGCCCTTCTTGAAAATAATTATCAAGAGGACGGAAGTATAAAAGTTCCTAAGGCTTTACAACCATATATGGGAGGAATTGAAGTAATTAAATAAAAATCAGATTAATCTGATTTTTTTAAATATTAACGATTATCTTAAAAATAGTGTATAATAACTGTGGAAAAAAAGTATTTTGATAAAAATGAATTGGAATTTATTATAATATTATCAAAATATATAATTCCTTTGTTAATAATTATTGTTATACTAAATTAATCATTTAAGACATGTAAATGGATATATTCTTAATTTTATTTATAAAGATAGAAAAATATCCAAAAGGACGATATTTAACATACGAAGTAGGAAATTTAATAAATGTTTATTATGATTTAAAAAGCAAGAAATGTATACTAGAAAAACAAAATTATTTAGATATTATAGCTTGAATAATCATAGTTTTTATATAATTTTTTTGATTTTAGAAATTAATATATTTATTATTTAAATAATATATATTATATAAAGAGAAATGAGTGATGAAATATGAAAATAGGAATGTTTGATTCAGGAGTAGGTGGACTTAATGTTTTAAAAGAATTTATCAAAGTTTATCCTAATAATCAATATTATTATTATGGAGATACAAAAAATATTCCTTATGGAGATAAAGATAAAGAAACTCTTTTAAAATTATCCATTAATATTATTAAATTCTTTATAGAAAAGAATGTTGATTTAATTATTATTGCCTGTGGTACTATATCTTCAACTTGTATAAAAGAATTAAGAAATATTACAACAATTCCCATTTTAGATATTATTAGTCCAACAATTCAATATTTAAAAAAAAATCCTGCTAATAAAATATTGGTATTTGGAACTAAAAGAACAATTGAAAATCATATTTTTAAGAATAATTTAACTAATGTTATAGAAGTATCAACTCCTGAATTTGTACCTATGATAGAAAATAACCATGTAGATACTTTGATTATAAAGTCATATTTAAAAAATTATATAGATATTGATATCCTTGTTTTAGGATGTACTCATTATCCATTATTAATAAATGAATTTAAAAAATATTTAAAAGATGAAACCAAAATATTAGATATGGGAAAGATTTTAGTCAATACTATTCCTTTAAAAAATAATAGTGTTTCTTCTATAAAATTATATTTTACTAAAATAGATAAAGTATTAGAAGAAAATATTAAAAAAATTATTAAGACTTCTTATACAATAGAACAAATATAAATAATTATAAAAAAATTAAGAATTTTAACTATTTTATTAAAAATACATAAACTACTTTGGTGATTTTATGTATTTAAAAGAGATTCTTCCTATTGAATCTACATTAAAATTTAAAAGGATAACCTTAAATTCAAATAATGTAAAAAAGAAAGATTTATTTATTGCTTATCCTCCTTGTGAAAATACTAATCAATATATTAAAGAAGCTTTAGGTAAAAAATGTAGTTGTGTAATTACTAATCATAACTATTCAAATGAATTGGTATTTAAAAGAAAAAATTTAGAAAAAGAAATAATAGATATTTTTAATGTTTATTATCATTATCCTTTAGAAAATAAAAATTTAATAGGAGTAACAGGAACTGATGGAAAAACTACAATTGCAAGTATCTTAAAAGATTTGCTTAAGTGTCCAAGTATTGGAACTAATGGTTTCCAAATAGATAATAATTGTTACCCTTTAAACAATACTACTCCAAGAATTGATACTTTATATGAATGCTTTTTTAAGTGTAAAGATTATCAAAATATTGTTATGGAAGTGTCAAGTGAAGCATATTTAACCAAAAGAATTGGCCAATTACCTTTTACAATTGGAATTTTAACTAATATAACAAAAGATCATTTAGATAAACATAAATCATTAAAAAACTATATTTACTCTAAATTAGAACTTTTTAAACATAGTAAAATCTCTATTTTAAATCGAGATTCTAAATACTATAATTTATTTAAAAGAAATAGTATAAAAAGTTTAAGTTATGGTTTTTCCTCTACATCAGATTTAAGAATATTAAAATATAAATTATATTTTGATCATAGTATTATAAAAATTCAATATCAAAATAAAAAATATACGATTAATTATCCCTTACTTGGAAAATTTAATGTTTATAATATTGCATGTTGTATTTTAACTCTTCTTTCTTTAAATTATGAAATAGAAGATATTATAAAAAGAATTTCTTATATAAAACCAGTTATAGGTAGAATGAATATTATTTATGATAAAGAATTTAAAGTTATTTTAGATTATGCGCATACGGAAGATTCTACGAAAAAAGTATTAACATTTTTTAGACAATTTAATAAAAATATTATAACAGTAGTTGGATGTGCAGGAGATAGATATAAAGAAAAAAGAAAAAAAATTGGGCGAATTGTGTTAAAATATTCAAAATTTGTTGTTTTTACAAGTGATGATCCGCGTTATGAAAATCCAAATGATATTATAAAAGAGATGATTTCTAATTCTAAAAAGAAAAATTATTTTGTAATAGAAAATAGAAAACTTGCGATAAAAAAAGCGATAAATTTATGTAAAAAAGATTTTATTATTTTAATTCTTGGAAAAGGAATGGATAACTATATGGCAATTGAAAATAAAAAAGTTCCTTATAGTGATTTTGATAGTGTATTTGATATTTTAGATAACATATGATAAAATGAAGATGTGATGTATATGAAAAAGATGTTATTTATTTTATTAGGATTTGTTTTGTTAATAGGTTGTCGAAATAATGATAGTATTATGTTTAAAAGGGAATTTGAAAATTTAAATACTAAAAATAATTTAATTAAAGTATCACTTCCAAGTGATAATCCATTTACTTATATAACTGATTCTGCTCTTCAAGAAAAAATAGAAAAAAAAGAAGATATGATTGTTTTGTTTGGATATTCTAAATCTAATGAAACGAGAAGTATCGTTGAAAATTTATTAGATGTATCTAAAAAATTAAAAATAGATAAAATTTATTACTTAGATATTTCTGAAATAAGAGATGAAAAAGAGGTTAATGGAGAAGAAGTTAAGACATTAAAACAGGGAACCGATGGATATAATAAAATATTAGAACTTGGTAAGGATATTTTTAAAGATTATAAAATTAATAATAAAGTAGTTGGAAAAAGAATTTATGCTGGAACAATCTTTAAAATAAAAGATAATAATATTTCTGTAACTAATGGCTTAAGTGATGATGTAGATTTAAATAATTATACAAGTGAGGAAAAGCAAAAATCTTATAATATTATATATGATTTTTTGAAAGATTATATAATTAATAGTTGTAGTGTTAATGAAGGTTGTTAATGATAATGACAGTGTAATATAAACTGTCATTATTTTTAATTACATCATTTTCTAACGAAAAAAATATTGTAAATATATAATAAATTTGTTATAATTTCTATAGAAAAATATGGAGGTGTCTAGTGAAAAAAATTAAATTTGTTATTCCATTGTTTCTTTTTTGTTTCATGCTAAATGTATGGGCTATTGATAAATGTACCACTGATGAGACAAAAAGAGTAAAAGACATTGCTGATAATGTTCAATTTAAAGTTGAAACTAATATAGTTAATGCCCAAGAAATAGATGAAGTTTATGTAAAGTATAAAATTCAAGTTTTAAATTTTAATGAGGATTTAGCTTTGTATTATCGTGAAAATTCTAATGATGAATTTAGACGTATAACAATATCTGAATTAGAAAAATATTCTTTTGATGGTGGAATAATAATGGAATTTAAAATATTTGCATATACAACCAATCTATGTAATGGTACTTTATTAAAAACTGAAAAAATTGAATTACCTGGTTATAATCAGTATTATGTTAAAAATAAAGAAAAATGCGATCAATATAAGGATTTTGAATATTGTAAAGAATTAATGAATGTCAAAACTGAAGATTTTGAAAAAATAGATAAAAAATTTCAAGAATATTTAAAAGAAAATAATATTAATATTCAAAATAGTAGTAATGAAAATAGATTATATATTATTATCGCAGGAATTATATTTATATTACTTATTGTAATTATTGTGTTTTATTTAAGAAAAAATAAAAAGAAAAATTTAGACATTTAGGAGGAATAATGAAGAAATATTATTGGTTAAGTATCTTTTTAGTAATGATAGGAATATTTTCATTTTTAATCTATCCTAAAGCAGAAACAAATTATAAAAATGGAGATATAAGATGTCCTAGTGGACATAGTGGTAAATGTTTTGTAAGTGAAGATGGTAATAAAGCGGTAGTTACAGAACAACTTGGTGATTTTAAAGTTGTAAAAACGGTGAGTAAAACAAATAACCTTGGAGAATATGAGGTTTCGTTTCAAGTAGAAGGAAGTACAACAACAACAATGAAAAAAGCCAAAGACGCTTATGTTGTGGTTATTTTTGATAAATCTAGTTCTATAAAGGAAAATATTTTAAAAGAATCAAAAGAAGCAGCTATTGAATTTAGTAAAGCTTTAGGAAATATTAATTTATCTTTAATTCTTTTTGCTGGAAGTACAAGTAAAAGTAATTTTAGTACGACTCCTTTTACTGATTCTATGTTTTCTAAAAATGTAGGCCAATCATCTCATATAGAACAAGCAATTAAGGATGCTTATGATTTATTAAATAAAAAAAGTGAAAAGTCTAATAAGTATGTTATCTTATTTGGAGATGGTCAGTACTGGTTTAGTGATAATACTTGTAATGCCAAAAATAAAGATACAGCAGAATGTAAAAAAAATGGAATTTATTATGAAGGAGAATTAGAAAAATTACAAAAAATAAAGAATTTATATACATATGCTATTTTGTATGATGCTAAAAATGGAAGTGGTACTGATTGTAATGAAAATTATATTTCAAAATTTGTAAAAAATTGTTCTTATACATCACCAGAATGGTCATCAGATGGAAAAACTTTAATTAAAGCTGGAACAATTAAAGGAGAAGATTGTTTTGATGCAAGAAATGCTGATAAAAATGGAAAATATAATTATAGTACTTTCTTTAATAAAATAAAAGATAAAATTATTAATAAACAAGAAAATACGGCTGATACGATATCTTTATCATTAGTAGATACAGCTGGTTCGAATTTTACAATAATAAATTCAGATAAAAAAACAGTCGAGTATTCTATTACGAATACAAATGCAAAGTTAGATTCCTTTTCGATAAAAATTAATACTTCAACAAACGATATTTGGAATGAAACTAATAGTGGATTTAGTCTAACTTATAATAACAAGACTTATACCTCTAAAATTAATCCTGAAGTTTATTGGGTTAAAGGTAAAGAATGGGAAGGATGTTCTGATTATGCAAGTGATAGCTTTAATAAAACAATAAATCCTAATCAATATATTGAATTAAGTTGTTCTCAAAACGAATGGGTTGACGGAAGTGGAACGATAAAACCAGGATATTATGC
>ONSF01000029.1 GCA_900320425.1 uncultured Eubacteriales bacterium
CCTGCAACTCTAACATCTTTTATACCATCTTCTAAATTACTGGCATCTTTTAAAGTATAATTAACATCATACCTTTCAGGATATGGATTACAATACTTTCTAATTTCTTCTACTTTATCGCGTCTAACAATCTCTTGTTCACTAAATTCTTTCATAAAATCCTCCCAAACCTTTAATTTATATAGTAAATAATAGCATTATTTAAAATTGTTGTCAAATGTATTTGCAAATTACAAAATTTTTGTTATTATTAAAATAGGTGGTGAAATATGAATAATATAGTAGATGCAATTATTGAAATTCCTCTTGGAACCAAAAACAAATATGAACTAGATAAAAAAATTAATAAAATTAGGTTATCGAGAGTTCAATATTCATCAATGACTTATCCTAGTGAATATGGTTATATTGATGAAACTCTAGCTGGAGACGGAGACCCTGTTGATATTTTAGTAATATCCTCAGAAGCAACATTCCCAGGCTGTGTAGTTGAAGCAAAAGTTTTAGGATACTTAGATACTATTGATGGAGGACACCAAGATCCAAAAATTATTGCTGTTAATAATGTTGATCCAAGATGTAATTTTTATAATTCACTTGATGATTTACCAAAACATTCCTTAATCGAAATTAAGAACTTTTTTCAAAACTATAAATTACTTCAAAATATTAAAGTAGAAGTTTTTGATTATCATAACAAGGAAGATGCCATGAAAATGATTAATGATGGTAAACTTCGTTATAAAGAAAAACTATTAGAAGAAACTGAATCTCTCTAATAGATTTTTTATTTAATTAATGAATTATTTATTAATAATTTTTTCTCGAAATAGTTTAATAAATTCCTGATTAATTAATTCTTTGTTATCAATTCTTTCCTTATTTAAAGCTTTAATTATCTTTTCTTGATATTGATTTTTATCTTTATCATATATACTTAAATAAATAGTAGAATCATCTCCATAATTGTTATTCGGATCTTTATCATTTATTTTTCCTGTTACACCTACTCCATAATTAGCATCGGTAAACTTAGAAATTGCTCTTGCCATTTCATTAGCACATTCCATACTATATACAGAATATTTATTAATTACTTCTTTATCTACTCCCATTTTAATTTTAAATTCATTACTATAAGTAACAGCCGAAAACTTAAAAACTAAGCTTGATCCTGATACATTGGTAATACTTGATGCAAGATATCCTCCTGTACATGATTCCATTGTACTTATATATTTATGATTCTTATTTAAATATTCAATTATTTCTTTCATTACTTCTCCCCAATTCTTTTTATTTTTTCTTTTTCTAAAGACTTAATATTAATATCTTGTAAAATTTTATAAATTCTTCGAACACTAATTTTTCCAAGTTTTATTTCTTCATCCGTTAAATATTCTAAAGGAATATCTATAATAATTGAAAATACATTTGCTTCTTCTTTAAAAGGTTTATTGGATTCTCTTTTATAAATATCCATCTCTGTAATACATTCTGTATAGTATTCTGTAAAATAAGATAGTCCTTGATTATCTTTATTTTCAATCATACATTTTTCAACAATAAATATTAGTTTAGGATTAAAATATTCTATATAATCATTTTCATGTTTTTCTATATAATTTTCATTAATTCTAACAATTTTTAAATCTTTAATTTCATAAAAAATATCTTCTTTCATTTTATCTCCTTTAAACTATTTAAATTATATCATGCTAAAGGACGAAAAATGACTATTTGACGTCAACTTCTTTTAGTTTACTACTTCCATCTAAATAATTGATTTCTATTTTATCTTCTACATTATAAAGGAAAACGTGAAATTTTATTCCACGACCATTATCTTCAACAGATTGGGCTTCCATTTCAACTCCTGTTGCTACTAAATTATTATTTTTAAAAATAGGAGTTACTCGATATAAAACATGATTATTGGTATTTTTAACATAATTGGCTACTTTATTTTCAAACTCTAACATAGTTCTTGCATTCATAGTTCTTGTACAAGTAATTAAGTTTTTAGGATTTGCATTTTCTCCTGTTAACTGATATCCAATTAAATGACACCTATTGTATAAGTATTTACCATCAATAAAATCGTATTTAGTTGTTTGAAATCCGCTTGGTTTAATCATCCCAATTCCTTCACGTTTTTCGGTTGGCATTAAATCTATTCCTATATTAGCCATAGCAACTCCACATCTACCTAAAATATCTAAGTCGCTATAAGATTCAAAAGAATCTGTCGTAAAATCTTCTTCTTTAAAATCAGGATTATTATTATTAATAAAAACATATTTTTCTCCTTGATATTCAGGAATATCTGATAAAGCATAGGATGGAACTAAACTATTAACTAAAAATGTTTCAATTTCATTTTTAAAACAAAAACAAACTAGAAGTAAAATTAATAATATAATTTTTTTACTTAGACTTTCATTTCTTTTTTTTCTTCTTGCCATATTATCACACTACTCTCTATATTAGAGTATAAAAAAAATTAAAATATGTCAAACGATATTTTAATTTTTTTATAAATTATTTTGATGTTTTTAAAATATATTTATAAAATAGTCCCGCAAGAGATGCTCCGATAAGTGGGGCAACAATAAATACCCAAACTTGAGTTAAAGATTTTCCTCCTTGAAGAATAGCTGGTGCTAAGCTTCTAGCTGGGTTTACAGATGTTCCTGTTATAGAAATTCCAAATAAATGAACTAACACTAAAGTAAGTCCAATTACAATTCCGGTTGCATGTCCATTTTCTTTTTTATCAGTAACGCCTAAAATTGTAGTTACAAAAATAAACGTTAAAATAATTTCAACAAGAAGCGCCATCCACATCGTAACTTCTACTCCATTTGGAAGTAAATTTCCGTATCCATTTGCACCAAGAGATGTAAAACTTCCAAGACATAAACCAAGTAAAAGTGATCCAGCCAATGCTCCAAGAATTTGAGCAACAACATATTTTACGCATTCTTTTACATCCATTTTACCTGCCACTACCATACCTAAAGATACAGCTGGATTGATGTGGCATCCTGAAATATTTCCAATTGAATAGGCACTAGCAACTATTACAAGCCCAAAAGCAAAAGATGTTGCAATAATTCCTGCCTCGTTATTACATCCAACTATAACAGCAACACCACAAGCAAGAAATGTTAGTCCAAATGTTCCAACAAATTCTGAAATTAACTTTTTCATTTTTATCCTCCTTCTAATTTAATTATATTTTAAATTTAAAAAAATACAAGAATTTTTTACATAAATTTACCAAAAAAAGACAGAAACCTGTCTTTAATCAAATGTATTTAATAATAGTTGTTTTACATCAATAATATCAATTGTCTTATCATCATTAATATCCATTAAATCAAAATCACTCTCATTATGTTCTTCAAATGTTTCTAATAATAATAATTTTACATCAATAATATCAATTACCTTATCAAAATTTAAATCGCCTTTTATTATTTCATTTGGATCTCTAATAATAATTTTTCCTTCTTTAATACTAGATTCTTGATAGTTATTATCATCTTGATATTTAACATAAATTGTTAATTCTCCAATTGTAGTTAAAGTTGGTGCCTCAGTTTGCCAATTTATTTTATCGGTACTATATAAAACATTATTTTGATTTACTCCAATCGTATGACTATTTCCATCATATAAACCTTTAAAACTTTCGATAGTTAATTCAGGACGAATAGCTTTATTTACAACAATAGTCATATTTCCTCTCTTTTCGTAATGAGTATCATCTTCCTTTATATAATAATACAATGTATAAGTTCCTGCATCACGTGCTTTTGGTATATTAGTAATATATGAAAGACTAGATTCTGGTTTAGATTCATCTTTAAGAGCAAAGTAAATTTCAACAAATTCGCTTGAATCAACGGTTGCAACACTTTGATATTCTCCATTATAAGTTAAATTCTTTGGAGTAATCGTCACATCATATTCTTCTTTTTCAATAACATTAGAAACATATATAGGAAATTTAAATTCTTTTTTAGTTTTAGTATCAAGAACAACAATATTAGTAGTACCATTTCTTAAGAATGTTAATACCTTATCTTCATAAGTTCCAATAGAAGAATTTTCTAAACTTATTTCAAAATCACCTACATTATTAGCATTTTTATTATCTAAGTCAAATCTTAAATTATATTTTTTTGATCCATCAAAATTATAGTGCCAAGTTGAATTAACATAAATCCTAGATTTTCCCCAGCCATTTGAGTTTACATCCTTATACCAAAATATTAAATCATTATAATCAATAAGTTCAGCAATAATAAGTTTTACAGTATAATTAATTTCAACCATTTCACGTCCATTGGTAATATTTTTAACTTGTACTTTAATCTCAGTATCATCTTTATACTTAGATGAACTATTAACAACTTGTTCTAGTAAAGCATCCGGAAGTAAAAAGGAAATGGCATTGTCATAACTTTCTTTATTATAAGAAACTTCATAATTAGTGTCTAAATAATTTAAACTAACTTTAGTTGAACTTGTAAAACCATATTTTTTAGGATTAAGATAAATACTCCATGGTTCTTTTGGATCTAAGTTTTCAATTGGAGCATATCCCGCATTTGGCCAAGAATAATAATCATAATCTTCCGTATTTTTATTTGAATTTACATATACAGAAATTGAATCATATGTATTATAGTACCCCATACTAATTCCTGTTGCTTTTACATCTAACATGCTTTGTCTATGTCCAACTCCAGCCATTAAGTTATATCTATCAGATACGTATCCAATTGGTGCATCAAACATTTGACCAGCTGAATTAAATCCTACATTTCCTCTATATCCATATCCTGCTCCACATCCTTTGGCAGCATCTTCTAGAAATTCCACAGGAACATCAGTTAATTTACTAGCATATTCCTTTGGATAATGAGTAATAAATCCAAGTTTTGCCATAATCATAGCACATTTTTGATTTCGATAATTTAAATCTTCGTTTACAACAATAGAATCAATTCCATATTGCCATCTTAAATAATTTAATTGTTTTAAAGTTTCCTCTTGCATCTCAAGAGATAATTCTCCTTCTTTTAATTCTTCTATATTAGGAGTTACAGAATAAGTTTCAACACTTTTATTAGGTTTTGATTGTTTATACTTTAAAATAACTTCTTCCTTAGTTCTTTTAAAAGTTTTACTATTAGAGTCATCAAGTGTTAAAGCTTTAACATTTGAAGATAAGAGAAAAAGACATACTATTCCAATTATTTTTATTTTATTTTTCATAACAAACCCTCCGTCAAATTATAATAATCAATTTACTAAA
>ONSF01000040.1 GCA_900320425.1 uncultured Eubacteriales bacterium
AGTAAGTTTAAATGCTGGTTTTACTTGTCCTAATCGTGATGGAACAAAAGGAGTAGGGGGATGTATTTATTGTTCTAGTCTTAAAAGCGGAGATTATGCTGGAGAAAAAGAAAAGAATATTGTAGAACAATTTAATGATATAAAGGAAGTTATGTTACATAAATGGCCTGACGCTAAGTTTATTGGATATTTTCAAGCTGGAACTAATACATACGCAAGTGTTGAAAAATTAAAACAAGTATTTGAACCAATCCTAAAACTTCCTAATGTTGTAGGTCTCAATATTGCAACTCGTCCTGATGCTATAACGCTAGAATGTTTAGATTATTTAAGTGATTTAAATTCTAGAACTTACTTAACAATTGAACTCGGACTCCAAACCATTCACGATAAAACAAGTAACTTAATAAATCGTTGTCACACATTACAAGAATTTTCTGAAATGGTTATAAAACTTCGAAAAAGAAATATTAATGTTGTTGTACATATAATAAATGGACTGCCATATGAAACAAAAGATATGATGATTGAAACAGTTAAATATTTAAATACTCTAGATATTGGGGGAATAAAGATTCATATGTTACATATTTTAAAAAACACCAAACTTGAAGCATTATATAAAAAAGAAAAATTTCATGTATTATCAAAAGATGAATATATAGACATAGTTGTATCTCAATTAGAATTCTTAAGACCATCTATTGTAATTCATAGAATTACAGGAGATCCAAAGGTTGATGATTTAATTGAACCTACTTGGCTTATAAAAAAATTTGTTGTATTAAATGATATAGATAAGGAGTTAAAAAGAAGAAATACTTATCAAGGAAAAGCATTAAAAAAAGATAATTGATTAAATTATCTTTTATTTTATTTTGATTGCATGTAAAACAACTCTAAATTTATTATTTGTTGCACAAGTTGATAACGTTAAAATTTGATTCGAATTATATACATCTACTTGAAAATCATATTTACTTCTTTCCTTTATAACTTTTATAAAATTTTGAAATTCATTATCTATAAATTCGGTTTTTCGATAATAATCTTCACTTTCTATTACATATACAGAGAATACCTCAAATGTACTATATTCGTTTTCAGTTATAAAAGTTATTTTTCTATTTTCCTCTTTTATAAACCATTCATCATTTAAAATATTTTTCATAGTACCAAACATTGTACCGTTTTTCATATTATGTCCATAGATAATTATATTTTTATCTGTTCCATCAAATTTATTAGCATAATCAGCAAAAATCCATCCGGCAGCATTTTTCTCTTTATTAAAACTATGGTGTAAATAAAACTTATTATCATTTCCTTTAACAACAACGCTTTCTATATCGGTTCCATTTACTTTTAAAAAACCTACAGTATCTGAATTTTGTTCTTTTAATGATTTAAAATCAATTTTATAATTTTCATTTTTATTATTTATTATATTTTCCTGTTTCTCATCATCATATGCTAGTACTATCTTTGATGAAATTTCTTCTTTTTGTTTTTCTAATTTCGCATTGTCCATAATATATATTATTATCATAGTTCCATTATATATAATTGAGATTACACAAATAATTAATATTATATATGGTATTATACTAGTTTTTCTTTTTTTCTTTATAGGTTCAAATTCATATTCATTTCTCATAACTTATCATTCCTCAAAACTTATTATCATATATTATAGTTTTATCATTTTTTTAAAAAAAAAGCAATAATTACTTATTGCCTTTCTTAATATAATTAATTGTAAATACAACCGTTAGTATAGAGATTGTTAAAAGTGTTATCCACATTACAATATGAGTTGAATCGCCTGTTTGAGGAGAAGAAGATTTTTTGATTTTTTGATAATAATATATTACTGTTATTTCATCTTCTGTCATTTTGCCTTCTTTATTATCAGGAATCTCAACTAATTGATAATCTTTGATGTCTTTAGGTTCTGTATTATATAAATCATTTTCGTGTCCATCTATAGTTTCAGGGTCTACCAAATCTTCATTTGTTTCTTTATCAAGATATTTTACAATTATTCTTGTCTTTTTTACATAATAATACTTAACTTCTATTTCTTCTTCCGTCATTGTTCCTTTACTATTATTTGGTAATTTATCAAGAACTAATTCATAATTTTCAAATTCTCGACTCTTTATATCATATGGATCTCCAACTTTTCCTTCATGTACTTCATTTGCTAGTATTTCATCTGTATTAATATCTATATGTTTTTCTATTACTCCTCCTGATACTTTAGAATAATAATAATTTAACACATTTTCTCCATCTTTTAAAACAATAGTTTCATTTTCTGGTTTTTCTACCAAAATATATTCTTCAAAATTCTTTGACTTTCCTGTATATCTTTGATTTATTCTACCTGTATCAGTTACTTTTCCTAATAACTCACCAGTTTGTTTATCAATATGATTTACGATAACATCCACCTGTTTATAAACAAGTCCTGCATTTACATATCTTTCTTGTAAATCACCTTGAGCTAATGTATTAAGTGTCTTTAAGATTCCGGTTTCTGACTGAGTTTCTATTTTGCTATTTATTTTTTTATCTTCTCCAACTTTTGGAGTTGTTACCTCATAAATTGTTGGATATTCTATTTTAACTTTATATTCAGATTTGGCAAGATTTTCAAACTTATAATAGCCAGAATTATCTGTAATTATTGGTTCAACATCTTGTCCATTTATATCTTTAGCTTTAGCACCATTACCGGTTAATAAAGTAACTTTTACACCACTTAATTTTGATTCATTTGAATCCATCAAACCATTTAAATTTTCGTCTAACCATACAGTTCCATCTAAACTTCTTTTTACAACTTCAATTTTTATAATTGGTGAAACCATTTCTTCTGTATCTACATTTGTTTGAACTGTTGCAGAATTATTATAAATATCTAATGGTTTGTTTCCATTTGTTTTTATAACAAATTCTACTTCAACTCTTGTTTTAGCAGGTAATGTTCCTTTTAGGGCAAACCCAGTTAAAGCTCTATTTATTGTTGTATTTGGAGTTATTTCTTGCCATTCATTTGTAGTTGCAAAATTATTATCTTTTACATTTACAGAATTTCTTACATTAATATCTGATGATATATATAATTTTATGTCTGAATTGCTTACTTCTTCTAAAGTTGAAATATTTATATATTTTAATTTTATATTTTCAACCACATAATTTCCACTATAGCTTGTTCCTCTTCTATCTCCAACATATGGTAAAATATCAAGCATTCTAAACGTTGTTAAATCATCATCTGTTTTATTTACTGATTTTACTATGTAATTTCCTCTATCATTTACTTCAATTACAGGTGTTTCAGTTTCTTTATGTAAATTATAACTTGCTAAATTTATCACTTGAATAGAAATATTTGCTTGTCTATCTCTATTTTTTACATTACCTATTTTATAAGCTTCTCCAGATGATACTTCTTCCTTAACCTCAGTTATAGTTTCATATTGTGTTCCATTGCTACTTTCTTCTGAAATATGAGCCTTATAGGTAATTGGTTCTATTTCTTGATTAATAATAGAATTTGGTTTATGCCATACAAGAGTTGTTGTTCCATCTTGATTGTTTGTTATTTCTGGTTCTTGATAATTACTACTATTTGGTATATAAGTTAATCCTTTTGGTAAAGTTTCTTCAATTCTAACATTTACTTTTAATGGAGTTTTTAATCTATCATTTTCTAAAATTGGACTTATTTTATATGTTGCTACTGTCTCATTTTTATCCAAATTATAATTAATTTTTTCTTTTCCATTTTCTTTATCAACGATATTTTTTTGCACTTTTAATTTTGCAGATGCAATATATAGAGAATTTCCATAATAGAATGTTGGTGCATGAGTTCCCATTTCTACCTGACCATTACTATCTATGATACTTTTTACATACTTTTGAGGATTATACATATATATTGTTGGAGTAGGATAACTATCATTTGAGTTTAAATGAGAACCACTTATATTATCTTTCCAACCTTTAACAGTATTTGTAGCTTGATATACTTTTCCAATTTGAGCAGTATCTTTAACTTTCACTTTTACTGCATAACTTACTGCTCGACCTGGATATATTATAGCATTTCTTTCTTCATATAATATTGCAACACATACATATCCAGCATTCTTAAGTGATGCTATAGAATCAAAATATACTAAATCTTCCTCTTTAGCATCATTCATTTCATCATCGCTGTCCCATCCTGTTTTATTTGTTTTACCAGCATACAATACTTTTAAATCTCCAATTTGAGCAAGATTTGCTGTATTATCTCTTATATAATAGTAGGCAGATGTTGAATCCAATCCTTCCACAGGTTCTAAAGCCTCATCATCAAATTTTTGAAGTAAATTTAGACTTTTTATTTTATCTTGATTTAAGCTTGATATGTCAAAATTAGATGCAAGATAAATATCACTTCCAATTGATGCTACGGCATCTCCTCCTGACGGTGATGTTGCAAGTAGATAACTACTTCCGTACCATATTACTTGTGTTGCAGGAATACTTGTATCAACAAAATACTGATATTTATAATAAGTTCCAGGTGGTTCTAAAGGGACTAAAGAATTTACATGATTATCATTATCCTCTTTATCTATTGTAGTTGTTGCTCCAGAAATAGATGTTGCTTTAAGATTTGATAGTTCTACTTTCATATACGCACTAATTGATACTTCTGTTTCAGTTGAATATTGCATAATAGCTTGAATATATCCAGTACTAAAGAATCCTATGTTTTCTGTATACCTAACATACGTTGCGGAATCATTAGGATTTTTAATTGGGAAAATATGGTTATATAAATCAAATTCGTAATCTTTTACTGTAACATGATATTTGTTCTTTTGAACTGTATCTTGTACTATATTCCAATTTCCACCATTATAACAATTAGCTGTCGTTGCGGTTGTTCCAAATGCATTATATGGAACTGTGTCTCTTGCATAACGGGTAAATTGTACACCATTCCAAAACATTCTTCTTCCATTTTTTCCAACATCAGTCAGTACATTTTCAAAATAATCCCATAAAGTTGGTATATAACCAGGTCTATTAGTTACATCCTCTCCACCTAATTGTTCACTAAGTGTAATATCAAAAGTAATATCACCCGTTGGTATTTCAATTCCTTTTAATTTTTTCGTTGTCTCTGGATTATATAATTGTAATCCTATTCCATATCCAAGCATTGTTCCATAAATACTTGATGCCGTTGGATTTGAAACTTCATCCTTTTGTGAAAAATCAAAATGTCCTCTATAAGAAAGATAATCGTTCTTTTTTATTGTTATATTATATGATGGTGCTGCACTAACTTTAATTTTAGAATCTGTGTATTCATATGTTTCACTTTCTTGATTTCCATATAAGCTAGTAGTAAATTTAGGAGTTATTTCCAAACCATTTGGTGCTCCTAAAACCTGTAAAACATATATTAAAGTTTGTTTTCCAGGAATTGTAACTGAATCAGTTGGCATCTTATAATATGCTGTAAAAGTTGTCCCATCACTTGATACTTTTGGATTTAACGCCCAATTCATGGAATTAACATCCCATTTTGCATATTTTGCTTCTTCTTGCGAAATTGATGCCTTTACAGCTAACACTCCTCCACTGTAACTTACACCATCTTGTTCATTTTTTAACTGTGTGGTATTCTCAATTGTCCACGTAATTTGATCAAAAGATCTAACTATATCGTTTTCCTCATTCATATCATTTCCTGGACTATTATCACTATCCCATGGTCCAAGTCCTGTTTGTCGCAAAACAACAGTTGATTCTTTGATGTTACCAATTTGTCCGATTTGTCTATCTGCTTCAGTTAAAGTATATTCTAACGATGCACTCGTTTTAAGTTTAAAATCTGTATATTTACTTATTCCGAGTACAATCAATAATACTAATACGACAGATAACAAAACAATTAGTGGTTTCAAATTTTCCTTAAATAATTTTTTCATTATCTTATCTCCTCCTATTATTAAGTATAACATACAAAAAAAAAAAATAAAATAGTTACTTTAAAAATAAAGCAACTTTTTATTTTATTTTATGACCACATTCAGGACAAAATTTCATGTTTTTATTTAATTTTGCTCCACATTCAAAGCAAAATTTTTGAGCAGTTTTTTCATCATTTTTTTTGACTTCTTTTTTTTCTTCATTTTTTTCTTCTTTAGTTTCAGATATAACTTCTGCTTCTTTAAATTGTTCTGTTACCTCTTCTTTATCCTTTATAACATATAAGAATACTCCACCAAGTAAAGTTCTTGTTAAGACAGTAAATACAGTATAAACTATAGAATTTTTTTCATTTAATACTTTAAACATATTGTAGAATGCCCAACTTTCAAATACCAACAATCCAAGTGTTGCTAAATCATGGATATCATTATCACTTCCTAAAAGAAAGGCACCAGCTGCTAGTCCTAAAGTTACCCAAGTTAATGTTGAATTTTTTTTATCATCAGCTGCATAAATTTCAAATCCGAGTTTTCCTACCAAATAACTTCGTGCAATAGGTAAAAATGCAAACCATGCATTTGGTAAATTATTTTTTTTTGCTAGATTCATAATTCCAACACTACTAAATACCCATAAGAAAACAATTCCAATTGCAAATATAATTATAAAGAAAAATACTAATATTCCAGCTCCACCAAGCCAATTCCAAAAACCATTTAAATCTAAATTTTCTATTTTATCCAAACCCTCTAAATTAAAATTAATCATAAATTTTACCTCTTTCTTTCTTTTTATTTATTAAAACGGAAATGACAAATATCTCCATCTTGCATAATATAATCACGACCCTCTATACGAAGTCGTCCTGCTTCTTTAACTTTTATTTCATCACCATATTTTACTAAATCATCATAGCTAATTACCTCAGCTTTAATAAAACCTTCTCTAAAATCAGTATGAATTATTCCAGCACAGTCTCTTGCATTCATTCCATCTTTATAAGTCCATGCTCTTACTTCATCACTACCTACGGTAAAATATGTTTTTAAACCTAATAGAGAATAAGTTGCATTAATTAAATCATCTAAACCACTTGATTGAATTCCAAGCATTGTAAGCATTTCTTCTTTTTCTTCAATCGATAATTCTGCTAACTCACTTTCAACCTTGCAACAGGTTTTAATAACTCTTGTATCTGTATTTTTTACATATTCTTTCAAATCTTTTACATACTGATTATCATCATTACCTAAATCAATTTCAGCAACATTGGCAAGATATAAAATTGGTTTTAATGTTAAAAATTGAAATGATTTTAACTTTTCAAGTTCTTCTTCTGTAAATTTTACTTCTCGAAGAGGAATTGCTTTTTCTAACGATTCTTTACATTTTTTTAAAGCTTCTACTTCAACTAGTGAATCGGCATCTTTAGTCGTTAAAGCTTTTTTTTCTACCTTTCCCAAGCGATTATTTACTATTTCTAAATCACTTATTGTAAGTTCTAAATTAATAATATCAACATCCCTAACTGGGTCCGGTGTTCCTTCAACATGAATAATATTCGAGTCATTAAAACATCTAACTACTTCAACAATTGCATCAACTTCTCTAATATGAGATAAAAATTTATTACCAAGTCCTTCTCCATTAGACGCTCCTTTTACAAGTCCTGCAATATCAGTAAATTCAAAACTCGCAAGAATTAACCTTTCAGGCATATACATATCATTTAAAACATTCATTCTCATATCTGGAACATTTACAACACCAACATTTGGATCAATAGTTGCAAAAGGATAATTTGCGGCTAATATATTTTGTTTGGTAATGGCATTAAATAAAGTTGATTTTCCAACATTAGGTAATCCAACTATTCCTGCTCTTAACATACTCCACACTCCTTATACAATTGGTTTTACTCCAGGACCAATTGGTAATCCTATTATATACCATCCAATCAAAACAAGCAACCAAGTAATAGAAATTATTAAAAAATAAGGCATAATTAATTTTACTGCTTTAAAAATTCCAATTGGATTATCAGAATCACGATTATAAATATTTACATATGCAAGATAAATTACAAAAAATGCTGATAGGGGAGTAATTCCTTTTGTCATAGAGTCACTTGCTCGAAGAACAAATTGTAAAAATTGTGGTGATATATTAGATTGCATTAAAGGTGGTACAATAACTGGAGCCAAAATTTCCCATTTTCCTCCAGCTGTTGTTAAAAATAAGGCAGCAAAAGCTATTAATAGAATAGAAATAATTAAAAGTGGCACTCCAGAGAAAGTTAAACTATCAATTACATTAGCAACAATTCCCGTTATAATAACTCCAATATTAGTTTTCTTAAAAATAGCTATAAACTGAGAAGCTAAGAAAATTAAGATAATAACCCCACCTAAATCTCTTAAATTATCATGACTTTTTTCAAATATATCTTTGTCATTTTTAAATTTTCTAGAACCTATCCCATAAAATAATCCAGTTATTATAAATAAAAGCGACATCATATAAGTAAATCCATCTTGAAAATATGAATTATCTCCAAAAATTTGTTTTAGGTAAGTTTTTTCTGACATATCAAGAAGAAGTCCTGATAAAGGAAGTCCTGGAATAACCGAATAAATAAATACAGTTATCATGACTAAAAAAGCAATAAGGCCATATTTAAATCCTCTTTTTTCTAAATATTCTTGATTTAATTTTTCCTCTTCTGATACAACATCAATAATTTCAACATTTTCACTTTCAATTAGATCTTTTTTTTCTATTTCTTTTTCTTTAACTTTTCCAAATTGTGGAACAATAATTTTCTCAACAATTATAGTTCCTACTATCGATAATATAATAGTTGTTATAATCATAATATACAAATTAGAAAGTAAACTAACATGATATGTTTCATCAACAAGACGGGCAGCTGCAGTAGTATAAGGAATTAAACTTACTTCTGATGAACCAACAAATATGGTTGTTCCAGACCCAAATACAACTCCACAAAAAGCAGCAATAATTCCTGATATTGGATTTCTTCCTTTTCTTTCATAAATACTTGCAGCAATTGGAATTAAAACAACATATCCTATATCATTAATAATAGTTGAAATAGTTGCTATAAAAATAATTAAGAAAGTTACAATTTTATTACTTATTTTAGAAAAAAACTTTTTATTTAAAAAATCAAAACATCCACTTGAATCTAATATTGATATTCCTATTGCTATCATTAAAAACATAGACAATGGTGCAAAACTAATAAAATTTCTTGTTGCATTACTAATAATATATTTTAATCCATCAAAATTAAACAAATTTTCTACTTGGACAGTATTTTGAACAATAGATAAATCCGTAGAACTTACAGTACTATAAGTAGTTTGAAAATTTAATGCTGATAAGATTCCACTCAATATAACTGTTATCATTATTAAGATTAAATATATGGATATAGGATGTAGTTTTAATTTCTTTAACCGCATTTTCTTTTTTTTATTCATTACTATCACCTACATCAGAAATAATTTTTTTTATTTTTTTATTAAATTCTATTCGAGGTAACATTACTACATGTCCACAATTTAAACACTTTATTTTAATATCAGCACCCATTCTTACAACTTCCCAAAGATTTCCTCCACAAGGATGTTGTTTTTTCATAGTAAGAGTAGTTCCTATATTATATTTTTTATCATTCATATTATCACACTCATTCGCTTATATTCAAAGCTTCTATAATTCGATTAAAATCGTTTAAATCTTGAAAATTAATCTCTATTTTAGTTCCACGAATTCTAACCTTCGTTCCTAATCTATCACAAAGAAGTTCTTGAACATATTTATAGGTTTTATTTTCTTCTGTTTCACGTCTTTCCATTTTATTACGTTTTTCAAATGATTTATCTTGTGTTAATTCTTCAATTGCTGCTGTAGTTAATCCTTCATTAATTATTCTATCAGCAATTTCTTCTACTTTACTAGGATCTTTTATTTTACTTAATGTTCTTGCATGAGTTGCTGATATTTTTCTAGCAATAACTAAATCTTTAACAGAATCTGGAAGATTCATAAGTCCTACCATATTGGTAACATAACTACGACTTTTTCCAATACGTTCAGCAAGTTGTTCATGACTAAGTCCACGGGATTCCATCAATTTTTGATAAGCCATTGCTTCTTCTATTGGATTTAAATCTTCTCTTTGTAAATTTTCAAGTAAAGCAATCTCCATCATTTCTTGATCATTAAAATTACGAATAATTGCTGGTATAGTTTCTCTTCCTGCTAATTTACTAGCTTTAGCTCTTCTTTCTCCTGCAACAATTTCATAGCCTTTAATACTATTTTTAACAATAATAGGTTGAAATACACCATGTTCTTTTATACTACTGGCAAGTTCAGAAAGAGCTGTCTCATCAAAAACCTTTCGTGGTTGATAAGGATTACTTCTTAATTCATCAAGTCTTATTTGACGAATTTCTTCTTTAGGCGTTTCTTCAACAATTTTTTCTTCTAAGGTATCAAAATCTAAAACCTCAGCACCAAATAATTCTTCAAGGCCACGTCCAAGTGCCCTTCTTCTAGCAGTTTCCATTTCTCATAATCACTTCCTTTGCTAAATTTATATAGGCTTCAGAGCCTTTACTTTTGGGGTCATAAGATACAATTGGTTTTCCATGGCTTGGAGCTTCTGCTAATCTAATTAATCTAGGAATAATTGTATCATAAACCTTATCTTTAAAATAACTTCGAATTTCTTCTATCACATCAAGTCCTAAATTTGATTTAGAAAGCATTGTAAGAAGTACTCCTTCTAAATCTAAATTTGGATTTAAATTCTTTTGAGTTAACATGATAGTATTAAGTAATTGAGTAATTCCTTCTAGTGCAAAAAATTCACATTGAACTGGAATTAAACAAGAATTACTTGCTGCTAAAGCATTCGTTGTAATATTTCCAAGACTTGGAGGACAATCAATAATAATATAATTATATTTATCTTGAATGGATTCTATTTTTTCTTTTAATTGATATGCTCTTTTAAAATTAGGATCATTTTTACTTTTTTCAATAAATTCAATATCAATTCCAGCAAGTTGAATAGTTGAAGGAATAATATCCAGATTTTTAAAATCAGTTTTTATAACAACTTCTTCTACTTTACATCCTCCACGAAGCAAATCATAAACACTATATTTAATATCTCCTTTATTTACACCAACTCCTGTAGTTGCATTTCCTTGAGGATCTAAATCTATTAATAATATCTTCTTTCCTAGTAAAGCAAGAGAGGCAGATAAGTTAATACTAGTTGTGGTTTTTCCTACACCACCTTTTTGATTTACTAATGAAATAATTTTTCCCATGATTACCACCTTTTCTATACGTTGATATTTATATTTTATCAAAAAAGAATAAAATAGGGAAGATGATTTCTAAAAATTAAGAAAAAAACCGATTTTTTAATCAGTTTTCTTGCTTTTTGATTTTAATCGTAATTTGATAAACATCGTCAAAATCAATTTCTTCTGTTTCAATATCAATATGGTTTTGTTTAATTCTATCAGTTGTTTTCTTTAATTCTAATACTGCATCACGTGTTGTATGCATAGTTATTTCAGGTTCTAAAGTTATATATTCATTATTGTTTTTATCTGTTGAGGATTCTTCCATTGGTAAAGTTACCTCATTATCTCCAATTATTTCAATTTCTGGTACTCCGGAAATTTCTTTAGTATCTTCTAAATCATTATGTTCCTCTAAAGATTGATTGTCATTTGTTATTTCTTTATCTACATTACCTTCATTTTCGTTTAATTCAACCGGAACCGGATTTACATTTAATATTTTTTCATAATCATCATCTAATGGATTATCAAACTTCTCCTGATTTATATTGCTATCATTATCATTAAAATTCATATTATTTTGAATTGGTTGACTAGTATTTGAATATTCAGAAGTTGACATTTGGTTTGGGTTTGATATCTCTGAATTTTCTAATCCGTTATATGAATATGTATTATTAACATTCTGTTCCACATAATTATTTTCCATTTGATGTGGAACATCTACAATATTAAGAGGTTGATTAAATAAATTACCTTCTTTGGGATTATAATTATTACTCATTCCATTAAAATCAGGAATTGCACCATTATTATTACCATGAAAATTATTATAATTTTCAAAGTTACTCATTGAAAATTCATTACTAGACATTGAATTATAATTATTTATATTATTATTTAAATCATTTTTAAAAGAATAATCATTGTTTGGCATATTATTCATCATATTATTATTATCATTCGTTGAATTCAATGAGTAATTAAAATCATTAAAATTTCCAAAAGTATTCATATTGTTACCTTGATATTGGTTATTGTTTTGTGGTTCAAATTGATTAAAAGAATTCATTCCCATATCCATATTTTTATTATTGGAAACATAATTTCTATTCATTGCATCATTAAATGAATTCATATCTGAATTAAATCCATTATTACTAGCACTATAGTTATTTCCTATATTATTCATTGATTCAAAATTATTCATCATAGAATTATTGAATCCTTGATTAAAACTATTTGACTCATCAAATTTATTAAATGCTTCACGACTTCCGTTCGAATCATCACTATCTACTAAAAAATTATTTCCATTATTCTTATTAAAATCATCAAAATTTGGTAAAAACTGATTTTCTTTTTGTGGAACATTATCTTCTCTAATATGACTAACAAATAAATTAGAGTTGTTATTATTAATATTATTTGAAACATAATTTGGTGTACTTTGTCCAAGTCCTCCATCAAACATAGAACCTAGGGATGAAGGTTGAGAAGAAACTGGTGATGAATTATAATTAAAATTGTCGTTTACAGCTTGAGTAGAAGCATTCATATTTCCTTCCTCATTAAATGCACTATAATCAAATGAATTATTATTGGTATTTTGAGTATTATTAGGCATATTATTAAAATTATTTGGAATATTATTAAACATGTTATTTTGAATTCCACTTTGATAATCGTTAAGTCCCATTCCTCCAAAATTTCCTAAATTATTATTCATATTATTTTCCTCCCTTTTTATTTCTTTTATTTCTCCTGATGCATCACCAGATTCACTATCTAAATTTTCTTTATATTTTTTTATTTCTGCATCTAGTTCTCGAACAGTCAATCTTTCTGTCCTAATTCTATTTAAAAAATCTAATTGATCTTTTTTATTACTAACTGTTAATAAACTTCTTGCATGACGTTCAGATATTTGATTTTTAATCAGTGCATTTTGTACTTCTTCCGGAAGCGACAAAAGTCTTAATTTATTTGCTATCATTGGTTGACTTCTTCCCATTGTTCTAGCTAAATCCTCTTGAGTCATATTATCAAGTTCAAGAATTCTTTTATAAGTTCTTGCTTCTTCAATTGCACTTAAGTTTTTTCTTTGTAAATTTTCCAGAAGTGATACTTTAGCACTTTCTTTATCATCCATATTTTTTATTATCGCCGGAATCGTTGTAAGACCTGCAATAGCTGATGCTTTACTTCGTCTTTCTCCAGCAATTAGTTCATATTTATCTCCAATTTGTCTTACAATAATTGGTTGAATTACACCATGTTCTTTTATACTATCTGCAAGTTCTTCAAGTCCTGTTTCATCAAAAACCTCTCTAGGTTGAAACCTATTTGGTATAATATCATCAAGTCTTAAATATACTACTTTTTCTTCTTCAGTATCACCCATTTACATCCCTCTTTCTTTTATTTCCCTTTTAATATATTTACATTATATCACATTTTTTTTAAATACAATCATTTTTTTCTCTTTTCCTTATAAAAAGTAATTTCCCAAAAGAAAAAATGTCAAGTAATTTAACATTTTGTCATTTTTTCTTTATTTCTGAATACCTCCTTGGATATTTTAAATTTGTTGGTTTAATTTTTTCTATTTTTATTAAAGTTCTCTGACTTTTTTCAATTGGTAATTTAAATTCTTTTATTTCTATAATTTTTCCACCTAATTTTGAAATAACATCTAAAGATTCTTTTATTTCTTCTTCACAAATTCCTTTCATAGCAACAAGAAATCCTCCTACTTTAACAGATGAAAAAGATATCTCAGAAAGAATTTTTAAATGTGCTACTGCTCTTGATATTACCAAATCGTATTCTTCTCGATTAATTTTAGTATATTCTTCACTTCTTGCACATACTACTTCTATGTTGTCTAAATCTAATTCTTTTATTATCTCTTTTAAATAATTAATTCGTTTTTGTAAAGAATCAAGAAGAGTTATTTCTAAATTGGGAAATACAATTTTTAAAACAATTCCTGGAAATCCCGCTCCTGTACCTACATCCAAAACTTTTAATTTTTTTGTTAAATCAATAATATTTACTATAGTTAAACTATCATAGAAATGTTTTAAATAAACTTCTTCTTTTATAGTAATTGTCGTTAAATTAATTTTGTGATTCCAATCTATAAGTAAATTATAAAATTTATCTAGTTTTTTTATTTGTTCTTCAGTTAAAAAAATATTCAATTTTTCAAGTTCTTCTAAAAATACATCTTTATTCATATTTTCCTCTTTTTAAAACAACACTTAATACAGCTATATCACTAGGATTTACTCCACTAATACGGGAAGCTTGTCCAAGTGTTAATGGTTTAACATTTTCTAATTTTTGTCTTGCTTCACTTGCAATATTAGATATTTTAGCATAATTAAAATCATTAGGTATTTTAATACTTTCAAGTTGTTTCAACTTTTGGGCTTCTTTTTCAGCTTTTTTTATATATCCTTCATATTTTATACTAATTTCTACTTGTTCTTTAACATCGGTTTCATAAGGCATATTTAAATTTAATATTTTTTCTAAATCATTTATTGTTATCCCAGGCCTTTTTAAAAAATCATAATAAGTAATACCATCTAAAATAGGGGAGGTATCAATTTTTTCTAATAATGCATTATCTTTTGTTGTTATTTTATTTTCTTTTAAATATATTCTCAAATTTTCTATATCATCTAATTTTTTCTTAAATTTTTGATATCTTACTTCATCAATTAATCCAATTTTTTTTCCATATTCTCGAAGTCTAATATCTGCATTATCATGACGAAGTAATAATCTATATTCTGCACGACTTGTTAGCATTCGATAAGGCTCTTTTGTTCCTTTAGTTACTAAATCATCAATTAAAACTCCAATATAAGCTTCATTTCTTTTTAAAATTAACGGATCTTTCCCTTGTAACTTTAAACTGGCATTTATTCCTGCAATTAATCCTTGGGCTGCTGCTTCTTCATATCCACTTGTACCATTAATTTGTCCAGCTGTAAATAAATTTTCAAGAATTTTATTCTCTAAACTTGGTTTCATTTCTAAAGGATCAATAGCATCATATTCTATTGCATAAGCATATTTTAATATTTTAGCATGTTCTAATCCTTTTAAACTATGAACCATTTCTTCTTGAACTTCATGAGGCATACTTGTTGAAAATCCTTGTAAATAAATATCATCGTAGTAAATACTTTCTGGTTCTAAAAATAATTGATGTCTTTCCTTATCTTTAAATTTTACTACTTTATCTTCAATAGATGGACAATATCTTGGCCCGATTCCTGTTACATATCCTCCATACATACTAGATTTTTTTAAATTAGCATTAATAATTTCATGAGTTAATTTATTAGTATATGTTAAATAACAAGGAACTTGCTCATCTAATTTATAAAGTGGCATAGTATCATAAGAAAAAGTTCTTAAAATATTATCACCATCTTCTTTTTCTAAAACAGAAAAGTCTATTGAACTCTTTTCAATTCTTGGCGGAGTTCCGGTTTTTAATCTTTGAATAGTTAATCCTAATTTTCTTAAATTATCACTTAAATTTTTAGCAGGGCGCTCTCCATGAGGACCTGAAGAGGTTCTTTTACTACCAACTAAAACATCGGCTTTTAGATAAGTACCAGTTGTTAAAATAACTATTTTACTTTTAATCTCTTTTTTATCTTCTAGTTTTACTCCAACAACTTTATTATTTTCTACTATTAAATCATCAACAATAGTTTCCTTTATGTCTAAATTAATGGTATTTTTTAAGGTTTTTAACATTTCTTTTGGATAAGTAATTTTATCTGCTTGGGCACGTAAGGCACGAACAGCAGGACCTTTTTTAGTATTTAACATTTTAAGTTGAATTAAACTCTTATCTGTATTAATTCCCATCTCTCCACCTAAAGCATCAATTTCACGAACCAAAATACCTTTTGCCGGACCTCCTATTGATGGATTACAAGGCATGTCTGCGATATTTTTTATATTTCCCGTAATTAATAATGTTTTATTTCCAAGACGGGCTGCTGCTAAACTTGCTTCACACCCAGCATGTCCTCCTCCAACGACAATAATATCATATTCCACAAAATCACTTCCTTTTGCTTTTTAATTCAAGGTCTTTTATTTTTTTTAAATATTCGAAACATTTATTTTTATATTCATTTAATATTAAATCTACTTTAATCTCTTCTAATTCATCTCTTGTTGTAACTCTTCTTATACTATCAATTATTTTTCCTCTTTCATCAATTAAATAATTTAGCATCTTTTTAAGTTCAAATAAATTTAAATTTACAACATCAATTTCATCTACCATCCAATGTTGATTATTTATAAAGAAAAAAGAAATGTCATCCGAAAATTTATAAAATTTTTCTAAATTTTCATTTTCTCTTAAATCTAATAAAACCTTAATTGTTTCTGGCATTGGCAATTCTAATTTTTTTATTGTTTCTAATTCTATTCCTTGAATTTGATAAGTTCTTTCCATTTTGCCATTTTTTTCAATTGATACTAATTTTCTCATTTTATCACTTCCCAACACAAAAATTTTTAAATAAATCATCTAATAATTCTTCATCATATGAATCTCCGGTAATAAATCCAAGTTGTTCCCAAATCTCTCTTAAATCCATTTCTAACATATCAAGTTCTAAATCATCGTTTATTCCTTCTTCTATATCACTTATAATTTTTAAACATTCTTTAATTTTATTTATCTGTCTTAAATTTGTAATATAATTAAAATCACTATTATTTATTTTATCTAACTGAAATAAATCTCTAATCTTTTCTTTTAGAATTTTGATTTCTTTATTATCAAGAGTATTTATTGAAATAACATTAGATAAATTCTTATCTAACTTAATTTTAGTTTCTAAATCATTTTTATTTACAACATAAATCGTTGTTTTATATTTAGTTTTATCAATTAAGATTTTATCTTCTTCTGTTAACTCTTCATTATTATTTAAAAGTAATAAAACTAAATTTGCTGATTCAATTGTTTCTATACTTTTATTTACACCAATTTTTTCTACAATATCATCAGTTTCTCTGATTCCTGCTGTATCTATAATATTTAATTTCACTCCATCAAGATACATTATTCCTTCAACTATATCACGAGTTGTTCCTGGAATATCAGTAACAATTGCTTTTTCACTATTAAGTAATTTATTTAGTAAACTACTTTTTCCGACATTTGGACGACCAATAATTGCTACTTTAATTCCTTCATGAATTAATTTTGATTGTTCATAATTTTCAACAATTTCTTCTAACTCATTTTTTATTAATGGAATCTTTTCTCTTATATCATTTATAGTTACTTCATAAATATCTTGATATTCTGGGTAATCAATATTTACTTCAATATTACTAATTATTTTTATTAACTCATCTCTTAATTTTTTTATTAAAGAACTAATATTTCCTTTAATTCCATTTATAGCAACTTTTCTTTCAAGTTCAGTTTCGGAATTAATTAAATCGGATACAGCTTCAGCTTCAACTAAATCAATTCTTCCATTTAAAAATGCACGTTTTGTAAATTCTCCAGGTTCTGCAAGACGACACCCATTTAAAAGTAAGAGTTCTAATACTTTATTAGTTGTTGCAATACCACCATGACAATTAATTTCAACAACATCTTCCATAGTATAAGTTTTAGGACTTTTCATGACACTTACTAATACTTCATCAATAATATTTTCTTTATCTTTTATATATCCATAATGAATAGTATGACTTTCTACTTTTTCTAAATCATGTCCTTGAAATAATTTATTAACTATAGATATACTATCATTTCCACTAACTCTTATAATTGATATTGCACCAACTCCAAGAGAAGTTGCAATACTTGCTATAGTATCGTTCATAAAATCACCCCTTACAAACTTCGGTATAGATTATATCACAAAATAAAAACTATGTCACATTTTTAACATAGTTTTTATCATTTTGTTTTAGAATTTATATAAGAAATATCTTTATATAGCTTAATTTGCTGATTTAATAAATTTATTTGTTTATCGATATCTTTCCTTATTTCAAAAAATTTTTTCATATCTTTTAATAATTCTAATTCACGATTAAATTCATTTTTGTTATTTTCATTTTCTTGTTTCATTAAAGCATCAATTAAAATTAAAGTTTTATACTTTATATTTTGGAGAAGTAAATTATTTTGTAAAACACTATTATTTTCTTCACTTTGAATAATTTTACCTAATTGATAAGGAATATCTTCATAAAAAACCTTTAATAATTCTAAAATTGAAATATTTTTTTTATATTTAGTTAATTTTAAATAGTTACTATCATAAAAATAAAATAACATTGCATACTCACTTAGAGTAAATCCTAAATTTATTAAAGTATGCATAACTTTAGCATCTAATATATTTCCTTCAATTTTTTTATTCAAATCAAAACTTATATCAAGATAAATATCTAAATAATCAAATCTAAGAAGTTCTATAATACTTTTTAAATGCTTTGCTCCTTTTTTATTAAAATCATTTAAATAACCACTATCATATAAAAGAAATAAATCTTCTAATGTATTAGTGTTTTCAAATTTTAAAATATCCATAAAAATATCGTATTCTAAAAACTTAATAGGTAAATCTTTATAAATATTAATATCTCTAAACTTACTGTAATCATTTTCTTTCATCTTTTTACTCCTTTAATTTATATAATATTGTATGAAATATAAGATAAAAGAGTTATAATATTTAACTATTTACTTTCAATTATTATTAAAGGAACATACATTTCTTTTTTTGTAAAACCTGCATGATTTGCTTTAAAATGTGACGGCGTTTCATCATATATTAAAGATTTATTAGTTATTCCAATTAATAAATAATCCCCAATTGCATCTCTTAAATATTTACTATCATACATACCAAATATATGATTATCTATAACTTCATCGGTTGTCATTAACAAGAAATCTTTTTCTAAGTATTCTTTATAAATTGATATAAATTCTTCTATATTATTTTTATTTTTTAATTTCAATCCACATGCTCTTGGTTCAATTGATGTTGTTCTTTCCAACATATTATATAGTTTTGGAATTTCTCTTTTTATATTTATACTTTTATTTGATATTAATCCATGATCTGCAGTTATTAATAATAAAGTATCTTTTAAATTATTTGATAATTCTTTTATTTTATCATTTATAATTTCAACTTCATCTTTTACTATTTTAGAATATATTCCATAGTGATGCATTAATTTATCAGGATTTTCTATATATGCATATATAAATTTTTTAGAATCTTCTTTACATAATTTTTTTATTCTTTCTATAACTTCATCTAAATTTAAACATTTATTATCTTTTGAAAAAGGATAGGCATAGTAAGCCGAATTGGGATGTTTTTCGTTTATCAATTCTATAATACTTTTATATTGCATATATTTTTTATCTAAAATTTTTTTCAAACTATCTTTATTACTATCTTTAATTTTATTTAAAAATAAAGATACGGTTTCATTAGTATCTTTAAAATACATATCCCATCCAAACCAATGATGCTCCGATGGAGAAAGTCCAGAGAGTAGAGTAGTAGTTGCAGCTGCTGTAGTAGGAGGAAAAACACTTGATATATTTAATATTTGTTGTTGTCTAAAAAAGCTATTTTTAGGTAATAGCTCTTTTAAATTATAATATCCTAGTCCATCACATACTAACAATACTACATTTTTATATTTATTCTTATTTAAAATATTATCTAATTCTTTTAATGTATTATGAACATTCAATACACCAAAATATTTTAAAATAGAATTAGATAAATTTACTATATTATTCTTTTCATAATTTACTTCCATATTTTTAACTCCTTACTAATTTTTTTTGTTTTTCTTTTTCTTTTTTAGGAAAAATTTCATCCAATTTATATACATAAATTTTAAATTTTTCTAATAAATTAATAGTTTCTTCTAAGGGATTTGCAAATATTGCTTTTAATATAGATTCACTTTTGGTAAATAATCCTTCTAAAAGAAATAAAATATCCTCGGTTATACTTGCTTGTCCAAGTAATCGAATACAAAAAATTACTTTATTTTCTGGAATATCATAATTTTCCCATTTACAGTAATTCATTAGATTATTAATAAATTTATTTACTGAATAAAAACAGTTTTCTAATATAACTTCATCACTCATGGGAACTGCATGATAATTAAATTCATAATTATCTTTTGTTACGTCCCATGTTAAATAGCGATATTCACCTTTTTTAAGCATATCTATACAATAATTTAATCCTTCATGAGCATTTACTAATTCATCTAAATTATATCTTATATCCTGAAATCTTTTCAAGGTATCTTTTCCATATACTATCCTATAATTTGTTCCATATTGATATTTATGTGTAACCGGTAAAAAGTCATCCATTTGATCTTTAGTGTGTATCATAGCATGTATTAAAACATTCTTTTTATTTTTTGATACTTTATGATTTACTGGTCCAACCAAAGTCGAATATCCAACTTCTATATCTTTTGTAGTTAATTTTTTAGATAATTCTTTTAAAAATTTCTCAAAATTAAGAAGTTTTTTGGAATTAACTTCATTACAAATTACTCTAATATCATAATCATTATCCATTCTATCTTGATAATCATCTTTTGCCATTGATCCTACTACAAAAATTGTCTCCATATCCATATCAGATAAAAAATATTTTAAAAATTCATTATCAATTCTTTTTGTAATACTTTTTAATTCATTCGTCATTTTTTTTGCCTCCATAAAACATTATAGAGACTTTAATTGTCGAATTTTGTCGAATTTTGTCAAAAGAAAAAGTAATTAAAATTTTGATTAATTACTTATTATTCTTCTCTTAAACATACTTTATCATATGTTTCTATCCATTTTTCTAATGTAGTAATATCATTTGCTTTTTCGATAGTTATTTCTTGACCATTATATTTTATTTCATAAGTTCTATTTATTTCGTCATTTTTGTGTTTTTCGTATTCTTCTTGATTTTCTTTTAATTCTTTATTTTTTTCATTTTCACAATTTATATCTAAACGTTGAAAGAAATAACAAGATGAGGTTTTATCATAACAATCTCCAAATGAACCAGTATCAATAAATACTCTATTGTTTTTTAATCTTATATTACTGTATTGTGCATCTTCTACACCATTATCATTAACTATAATTTCTTTTTCATCTAAATTATATACTTTATATTTATCACCTGATTGTCCTGCTGAATAAGGAAAAATTATTAGATTATCTGCAACACTAACTTCGTACTTATTTCTTCCGTCAGATTTTCCAATTTCATGATCATTTAAATATATTTTATCATCTTTTCTTTTTAATTTTATTTTTTTATCTTCTATTGTTACCTCTTTTTCTTCACCTTCTTCAAGTTCATATTTTGTTAATTCAGTAAACAAAACTTCATTATTATCTTCTGTTTCCGTTTGTGTTTGTTCTGTTTTTTCATTTGTTGTTTTATTTCCAACATATGTCATCTTGAACATAAAATAAAATATAGATACTAAACATATTACTAAAAATAAAATTATTCCAACCATTAATCCCTTATTATTCTTTTTTTCTTCTTCCATATATCCTACCTTTCACGATTATTATATCATAAAATAAAAAAAACTACTAATTTTCTTCAGTAGTTTCTTCTTTCTTAGGAACTTCTTTTAATTTAATTACAACACATCTATTAGGTTCTTCACCAACAGACTCAGTATAAACTTTTTTATTTTGAGATAATGTTTCATGAATAATTCTTCTTTCATAAGAATTCATTGGATCAAGTTTGGCTTCAACTCCTGTTTTAGCAACTTCTCTTGCTATTTGTTTCGCCATTTTTTCTAAATTCCATTCACGTTTTTCTTTGTAATCAGATACATCTAATACAAATTTATAACTTTCTCCAATATCTTTATAAACACTTTGTTTAATAATTGTTGTTAAAGCATTTAAAGTTTTTGCATTCTTACCAATTAAAATCGCATTATTATCTGCATAAATTGTTATATTTAAAGAATCTTCTCTTTTTTTTACTTCCATATTTATAGTAAGACCCATATCTGTTGTTATTCCTTTAATTAATTCTTTGATATGTTCTATTACATCATCTTTTTTTATAACTTCAATAACTGACTTTTTATTAAATAACTTTGTTGAACTTTCAATCTCTTTAATATATAAATTACTTTCTTGTTCCATTAGATCTACTAATGCTTGATTTTTGGCTTCTTCAAATGTTTTTGCTTGATATGTATACTTCTTCATTTTATTTTACCTTCCTTCTAACAATTAAATTTTGAATAATTGTAAATAAATTTGTTGTCATCCAATAAATATCTAAAGCAGTTGTCATAAATATAGACATAACTATAATCATTATGGTAAACATATTCATCATCATTTTTGATTGTTTTTGCATTTCACTATTGGCTGATGCTTGATCTTTCATAGTAGCTTTAAATGAGAAAAATGTTGTTGCTGCAACAATTAGTACAACTAATATATATAAGTAATTACCATTTGAAACTCCAACACTTGGTGTAGTTCCTAAATGAAGTCCTAAAAACTTTTCTTCAAAAATAGCTGGAACTCTGTTAATTGCTTCTAAGAAGGCAATAAATAGTGGAAGTTGCAAGAAACTAAGAAGACAGCCACTTATAGGGCTTACATTATATTTTTTGTAAACCATCATCATTTCTTGACTTTTTTGCATCATAACTTCTTTGTCATTTTGATCTTTATTGGCATATTTCTTTTCAATTTTTTCCATCTCTGGTTGAGCTTTTTTCATATACTCAGATTGCATTGCTGTTTTTCTAGTAATTGGATAAGCAATAAGTCGTATAATTAAACTTGTAAGAATTAAACCAATTCCATAATTTTTAGTAATTTTTCCAAAGAATAAAATTACATATGCAAGAGGTTTTACAAAAATACTAGTCCAAAGACCTTCATAGCCACCTGATCCGATATTAAAACTTTCACATTCTACCTCTTTAGTAATAGTTTCTTCTTCACCAGTTTCTTCATTTTTAATAGTTTCTTCTGTTTTTACTTTTTCACTTTTACAAGTACAATATGGTAAAGAATCAATATCAACTTTATTTTCTTTATAAAGTTTTATTGTTTCAGAATCAGTTGGCCTACATAAAATATTTTCTGTTAAATTTTGGCCTGTTACTTCATTAATTACTGCTTTATTATTACTATCCTTTAAAGTTTTTGTACATCCCGTTAAAAGAAGAGGTACCAAACATAATAATATTAATTTTTTCTTATTTTTCATTTTTTCATTCCTTTTCTATTTTTTCTAATAATTTTCGCAAATTCTCTTCTAATACAATATATTCTTCATTAAGAGAACTTTTCCTTACTATTATAATATAATCTCGTCCTTTTGAATAGAGATTTTTATGATTATCTAAAATATTTCTTACTTGTCGTTTTAATTTATTTCGATTTACAGCATTACAAATCTTTTTTCCAACTGATATTCCAAAACGATATTTATCTAAATTATTCTTTATGGTATAAACAACAAAATAATTATTTTTAAATATTTTACCTTTCTTCATTACTTCATTAAATTCTTCGTTACTTTTAACAACATTAACCTTTTTCATAAATCATCTCCAAGATATTATTGTTTCCAAAAAAAACCACTATTAAAATGTGGCTTATTTTTTGATAATTTCCTTACGACCTTTTCTTCTTCTTGAATTTACAACTTTAGTTTTCATTCTTGCAAAGAATCCGTGTTTTTTTGCTCTTCTTCTTTTATTTGGTTGATAAGTTCTTTTCATTTCACACCTCCAAATTCGAAATCTACACTATTATAATAGGAAAATAGTTTAAATGTCAAATAAAATTTTACTTCTTCTTAAAACTTTTTACTTTTTCTTTTACTTGATTTTTCTTTTCTTTTGTAAATCCTAAAACAATCTCAGGATTCTTTTCTTTTAGTTTACTTAAAATTTCTTCAAGAATATTATCTTTATTTTTATCTAATAATTTAGTATTTGCAACACTATACATCTTATTATTAATATCAACTATTTTTATACACTTATTAATTAACAAGCCATTGTATCTTTGTTCAAAAGGATATGCCCATAAAATATCAGAATACTTTAAAATAACTATATTACTTTCTAAATCTACAAGATTATCTTTTAATAAATAAAAATTCATCTTTTCATACGGAATATTTTTATCTTGATAAATTTCAGCTGCTATTTTTTCTAACTCTTCATGAGAAATACTTTTTAATGTTTTTTTATTTTTTACTATTATTGTTGTATATACAGTGATAAGAAGAAATGTAAAAATTCCTGATAACATAGCACCTAAATAATAAAAACTAGAGTCATTTACAGGAGAAAGTGTATCTAAATATACAAGGCCAACATATTCCTTAAAATTATCAAAAGTTAAATATTCTTCTTCCATTAAATCATTATATGATTCAATAACAATTTTTTTTATATCACTTGGAATTTTTTTAGTTATACCTAATGTTCTAATAGGATTTTCATTGATAGAATCAACATTTAATTCTTCAAATTTATTATTATTCATATAAATAACATATAAATAATTTTCTTTATCCATAGTCAAATAATATTTATTTGATTCTTCTATGCCATTTTTTTCATAAACGGCAAATAAATAAGGTTTTATAGAAACATCTATATAACTGTATACATCTTCCGAATTACCTCCATTATTTATATATTCTCGTAATGAAACAGGAGTAGGTAATGGTTTCTTTTCATTTTGAATTCCAAAATATACTAAAGCAATAGTTAACAATAAAAGAATAATTCCAACAATTAATAAATTGTGATTTCTCTTAATATTTTTTTCAAAAGCTTCTGAATTTAAATTTTTCATCCGACACTTCCTTGCTTACGCAATAATATCATATAATTTTTTTTTTGTAAACTATAGTTCTATTTTTAATTTACAAAAATTAATGGAATTTTTAGTTCTTTTTTAGTCTTAAATTATAAGTTTTCCACATAGGTGTGGAAAACTTTTTCAACATGTGGAAAACTATATTGTTGATAATTGTGGAAAACTCAAATTCTCCTTGATAATAAAGGGTATTATATGTGGAAAACTATGTGGAAAACATGTGGAAAACTTTTTTTACATTTAAAGTTATCAACATAGTTTTCCACAATTATTATCATTTTTTCCACAATTTAATGTGGAAAAGTTTTCGGTGTAAACTTATTGAATTTTTTTTATTAAAAATGTAGAATATAATTACCAAACGAATAGGAGGTGGATAATGAACAATGAACTACTTTGGAAAAAGTGTTTAGATTCCTTAAAAAGTAGTGTTAATGCAATGGTTTATAAAACTTGGTTTAGTAAAACAAACTTAATTTCTCTTGATGAAAAAAAGGCCAAAATATTAGTTCCTTTAGAAATTCATAAAAAAAGACTAAATGATAGTTATTATGATTTAATATCAGGAATTATAACTAAAATAACAGGTAATGTTTATGATTTGGAATTTGTTTTAGAACAAGACATAGAAAATGTTGAAAAAGAAACTTTAAATTCTCAACTAGAACAAGTTACATTAAATATTGAAGTCCCCAGTAAATTTCATCATGAATCCAACTTAAATCCAAATTATACTTTTGAAACATTTATTGTGGGAAATAGTAATAAACTTGCACATGCCGCGGCATTTGCTGTTGCTGAAAGTCCCGGACTTACTTATAATCCTTTGTTTATTTATGGAAATTCAGGACTTGGTAAAACCCATCTAATGCAATCAATTGGTAATTATATTCAAGAAAATTCCAACAAAAAAGTTTTATATGTAACAAGTGAACAGTTTATATCTGATTTTTCTGGAATAGGAAGAAAAGAGAGTAGCGTACAAGACGAAAACTACAATTATGTTGATTATTTTAAAGATAAATATAGAAATATAGATGTTTTAATTATTGACGATATCCAATTTCTAGCTGGTGCTACACAAACTCAACAAGAATTTTTTCATACCTTTAATACCTTATATAATGATAAAAAGCAAATTATTATTTCATCCGATCGTTCTCCAAATGATCTAAAGCTTTTGGAGGATAGACTTAGAACAAGGTTTTGTTGGGGATTAACAGTTGATATTTATCCACCAGATATGGAACTTAGAATTAATATTCTTAAGAAAAAGATTGAGGGAAATAAAATTCAAAAAGATATTCCGAGTGATGTTCTTGAGTATATTGCTTCTAATATGGCAAGTGATGTAAGACAATTAGAAGGAGCAATAAATAGACTTCTTGCCTATTCCACTATTATGGGAGGAGCTGAAATTAATCTAAACCTTGCAATGGATGCTTTAAAAGAATTTATAAATAAAGGCACAAGTGAAAAAACGAATATTTCAAAAGTTCAAAAAATTGTTGCCGACTTTTTTCAAATTTCTGTTGATGATTTAAAAGGAAAAAAAAGAAGTGCAAGTGTTGCTTTTCCACGACAGATAGCCATGTATTTATCGCGTGAAATATTAAATGAATCATATCAAAGAATAGGGCTTGAGTTTGGTGGAAGAGATCATTCTACCGTAATTGCATCTTGTGAAAAGATTAAATATGATATTAAATCAACCAAAAGTATTAGAGATACAGTAGATAAAATTAAACAAAACTTAAATTAACCTATATAAAATAAGGATATAAAAAGTTTTCCACAGTCAATTGTGGAAAACTCAAGATAAATTCAAAAGTTATAGGAATTTGTGATGAACTAAAGATTTAAAATAACATCAATTGTGGAAAACTTTAAGTTATCCACATAGTTTTCCACAATAAAAAAACTCTGGATAGACTTGATATTAAAGGATTTGATTGAGTTTTCCACAGTTTTCCACACCATTATTATTATTAATATATATATAAAAGAAAAAAATAAAGGAGAAAAAAAATTATGAAAATAACAATAAAAAAAGAAATATTATTAGAAAATTTAAATAAGGTTGCAAAAGCAATTTCAACGAAAAACTTAGTTCCGGCTTTAGCTGGAATAAAATTTGATTTAACAAATGAAGGTTTAACTTTAACAGCAAGTGATAACGATATAACTATTCGTTCTTTTATTCCAAATAAAAATGAGGATATGAATATAGAAGAGGAAGGTAGTATTATTATCATGGGAAGATATATTTTAGACATTGTAAGAAAACTTCCTGATAAAATGATTCATTTAGAAGTTTTTGATGAATTAAAAGTAATTATTTCAACAGAAAATAGTGAATATAATTTAAATGGTATTAATAAATCAGAATATCCAAATATTAATTTAGAAGAAAGTAAAACTCCAGTTATTATTAACAGTAAGGTTTTTAAAGATTTAATTAATCAAACAGCATTTGCTGCATCTACTGATGAAAGCCGTCCTCCACTTACTGGACTTAATTTTAAAATAATAGGAAATGAATTAGAATGTAACTCAACAGATTCCTATCGTCTTGCAAGAAAAGTATTAAAATTAAATAGTATTTGTGATACAGATTATAATATAGTTATTCCAAGCAAAAATATTGTTGAGGTATCTAAGATATTAACTGATGATGATATGGATATAGAACTTCATATTTTTAATAATAAAATATTATTTAAATATGATAATGTTTTATTTCAAAGTCGTTTAATAAATGGAAATTTTCCAAATACTGCCAATCTATTACCAAATGAAAGCATGTTAAAAATAACCGTTAATGTAGATGATTTATATAATGTAATAGATCGCGTTAGTATTTTGACAAGTGATAAAGAAAAAAATGTTGTAACTCTTGAAACCAACGGAAATACTTTAACTATGAAATCATCTAGTGTTGAAATTGGAAGAGTTGAAGAAAAAATGAATATAACAAAAGACAGAGAGGAAGATATAACTATATCATTTAGTGCAAGATATGTGATGGAAGCTTTAAAAGTATTTGAAACTAAAGAATGTGAAATATCATTTGTTGGGGAAGTAAATCCAATTATTTTTAAAGGAAAAGATCAAGAAGACTTAATTCAATTAGTTTTACCTATAAGAACCTATTAATTAAAAAAAATATTAATGTTAATATTGAGAAAAATAAGAAAATATGAATAAAATTTTCTTATTTTTTTTATCTTCGACATATTACAAAAAAATTCGACAAAACATTTTGCTATTTTAGAAAGCAAATTTAAGTTTTCCACCACTTTGTGGATAAATTTAAATTTAATAATTTAGTAGGGGGTGAAGTTGTGAACATAGATTCATATGAAATTAATAAGGACACGTGTGCAGTTATTAATATTAATAATGAAGTATCTAAAATTATCGAAAAAAACGATGAATATTTATTACCTAAAAAAAGTTTTGAGGTAATGGAAGATAGTTGCGCTTATTATGGAAGTAGTTATGAAGGAAGACTTAAAGGAACTAAAATGATGCTAGGTTGTAATTATAAGTTGCCTATTATTATTGAAGAATCAAATGATATAATCTTTTTTCCAACCAATGGTACAAGTAATGATAAATGTTCTTGGATATCTCTAAATCATGTTAAAAGTTATGAACCATACGAAGGTTTTACAAAAGTTACTTTCTATGAAGGAAAAAGTATTGTTTTAAAAATGACTTGTTCTTCCTTTGAAATGCAATTATTAAGAGCCACAAGATTACAAAATTTATTAAAAAAACGTATTGATAAGTAGAGTTTAATAAAACTTTACTTTTTTTCCACATTTATGTTAATAACTTTTAAATTATAAATAAAATGTCTAAAAATGTTATTTGGGGTTGTTTTAGGGTAATTTTATGATATAATATATAAGCAAGTATAGGTATATTACCTAATAGAAATAATTGTTTTGAAGGCTTTTGTGGTGTTTTATGAGAATTAATAGTTTAAAATTAACCAATTTTAGAAATTATAAAGAGGCTTTTTTAGAGTTTTCTCCGAATATTAATATTTTTATTGGAGATAATGGCTCAGGAAAAACAAATATTTTAGAGGCTATATACGTGCTTTCATTAACAAAATCTTCAAGATATGGTATTGATAATGATTTAGTTAAGATAGGAGAATTAAATTTAGATATTGAGGGATTAGTAAGTTATGAAGATTATGATAAAAAATATAAGATATCTATTGATAAATTTTCAAAAAGAGTATATATAAATTCAACTCAGATAAAGAAAATATCTGATTATATATCCAAGTTTTGTGTAACTTCCTTTCTTCCAAATGATATAGATATTATAAAAGGTTCTCCTAGTATTAGAAGAAATGTTTTAAATATTGGAATTGGAGTTTTATATAATAACTATTTAAAATACGTAAATGAATATAATAGCTTACTTAAAATTCGCAATGAATATTTAAAACGACTTAATGTAAATGGATTTGCTGATTCTAAATATTTAGAGGTTATTAATTCTAAAATGATTGAGATAAGTTTAAAAATTTATTTTTTTAGATTCAATTATTTAAAGGAAATAAATTCTATTCTTCCTAATATCTATAAGAAATTAACTGGAATTAATGATATTAAAATTTTTTATGAAACTAATTTACAGATAAGTGAGTATGATGAGGATAAAATCCGGGAAATAATGCAAAAAAAATACAAAAAAAATCTTTCTAAGGAAATGATGCAAGGCTTAACTTTAACAGGGATTCATCGAGATGATTTAGTATTTTTAGTAAATAATCAAGATGCTAAAATTTATGCGTCTCAAGGACAACAAAGATTAATTGTTATTGCCTATAAGATAGCAGAACTTCTAGTATTTAAAAAAATAAAGAAAGAATATCCCGTTTTACTTCTTGATGATGTATTTTCAGAAATTGATATTAAAAGGAGAAATAATATTATTAAATATTTAAAAGAAGAAATTCAAGTTATTATTACAACAACAGATCTTTCTGATATAGAAGAGGATTTAGTTAGAAAAGCAAAAATATTTCGCATAAAAAATGGGCAAATAAAAGTAAAAGGTGGTGCAAAATGCAAGAAGAAAAAGTAATGGAAAGTTATGATTCCTCAGCAATTCAGGTTTTAGAAGGACTTGAAGCAGTTCGTAAAAGACCAGGAATGTATATAGGAACAACTGATGTAAAAGGACTTCATCATTTAGTTTGGGAAATAGTAGATAATTCGATTGATGAAGCTTTAGCAGGATATTGTAAAAATATTGAAATTGTAATTAATAAAGATAATTCAGTTACTGTAAAAGATGATGGAAGAGGAATACCTGTTGATATTCATCCCAAAACTCATATATCAACTGTAGAAACTGTTTATACAGTTCTTCATGCTGGAGGAAAATTTGGTGGTGGCGGATACAAAGTATCTGGAGGACTTCATGGAGTAGGAGCAAGTGTTGTAAATGCTTTATCAAAATGGGTAGAAGTAACTGTTTATAAGAATGGAAAAATACACAAAATTCGTTTTGAAAACGGAGGTAAAACGAAAGAGCCTTTGCATGTAATTGGTGAATGTAGTGCTGATAGAACTGGTACTACAGTAACTTTTAAACCAGATCCAGATATATTTGATTCTGAGATATATGATTATGAAACCTTAAAAACAAGAGTAAGAGAACTAGCATTTTTGAATCGGGGATTATCTATTAATATAAGAGATGATAGAGATTTAGAAGATACTACTGGAGAAACTTTCATGTATGAAGGAGGAATCAGTGAGTATGTTCGTTTCATTAATCAAGAAAAAACTCCAATTCATGAGGATATTATTCATTTAAGTGGAGAAAAAGATTCCGTTATGTTTGAAGTTGCCATGCAATATAATACATCATATACCTCAAATATTTATTCTTTTGTTAATAACATTAATACTCATGATGGTGGAACACATGAAGATGGTGTTAAACGTGCTCTTACAAGAGTAATAAATAATTATGCTAGAAAGAATAATATTTTAAAAGAAAAAGACGAGAATTTAAAAGAAGATGATGTTAAAGAAGGACTTACTATGATTATTTCTTGTAAACATCCAAATCCTCAGTTTGAAGGACAAACAAAGGGAAGACTAGGAAACTCAGAAGTTAAAAATCTTGCCGATAGTGTATTTGCAGAAGGATTTGAAAATTTCTTACTTGAAAATCCAGAAGAAGCGAGAATTATTATCAATAAAGCAATACTTGCAAGAAATGCTAGAATGGCTGCTAAGAAAGCAAGAGAAGCAACTAGAAAAAGTGATTTAGCAACCACCAACTTTTTTGGGAAATTATCTGATTGTAAAAGTAAAGATCCAACGATTTCAGAAATTTTTATAGTCGAGGGAGATTCAGCAGGAGGTAGTGCTAAAAAAGGAAGAGATTCTATGACTCAGGCAATCTTACCTCTTCGTGGAAAAATTTTAAATGTTGAAAAAGCAAGACTTGATAGAGCTCTCGGAAATGAAGAAATTAAAACTATTATTACAGCATTTGGAACAGGAATTGGAGATTATTTTGATTTATCAAAACTTAGATACGATAAAATAATTATCATGACCGATGCCGATGTAGATGGATCTCATATTAGAGTTTTACTTTTAACTTTATTTTACCGTTTCTTTAAACCAATTGTTGAAGCTGGACATGTATATGCTGCTCAACCACCACTTTTTAGAATAATGCATGGTAAAACCAGAAAATATGTTCTAGACGAAGCAGAGAAAGAAGCTTATCTTGCGTCCCTTCCTGAAAATGTTCGTACACGTGCTGAAATTGCCCGTATGAAAGGTTTAGGAGAGATGGATGCTGAAGAGTTAAATGAAACTACCATGGATATAAATAAAAGAGTTTTAAGAAAAATTACGGTTGAAGATTGTATAGCCGCTGATGCGATTTTTGAGAAACTTATGGGTGATGAAGTAGAACCACGTCGTGCATTTATAGAAGAAAATGCGGTTTATGTTAAGAATTTGGATATATAGGAGGTAATGTATGGATAATGATGATATAAAAGAACTTGTAGATAGAGCTAATGAAGATAAATTTGAAAATAATCAAGAAAATACTTCAAATGTTTTAGAAGAAAAGAATAGCTTAAATGTTACCTCTGATACTAAAAATGACTTTGGCGGTACATTTCATGAATATGATAGTCATGCAAGAAACGATATTGTAAAAGAAGTTCGAGATTCATTTTTAGATTATTCCATGAGTGTTATTACATCTCGTGCAATTCCAGATCTTCGTGATGGATTAAAGCCAGTTCATAGAAGAATTTTATGGTCTATGTTTGAAGAGGGAAATACTCCTGATAAACCTCATAGAAAGTCAGCTACAACGGTTGGATATGTAATGGGACATTATCATCCTCATGGAGATTCATCAATTTATGATGCTCTTGTAAGATTAGCTCAAGACTTTAATCAAAGATATATGTTGGTAGATGGACACGGAAATTTTGGTAATATTGAAGGAGATGGAGCAGCTGCCTATCGTTATACAGAAGCACGTCTTGCAAAAATTTCTCTTGAGCTTTTACGTGATATTAATAAAAACACGGTAGATATGGATTTAAATTTTGATGAAACCCAATATGAACCAAAAGTCTTACCATCTAGATTTCCCAACATTTTAGTAAATGGTTCCATGGGAATTGCGGTTGGAATGGCAACCAATATTCCTCCTCATAACTTAGGTGAAGTAATTGATGGTTGTATTGCTTATATTGATAATCCAGAAATTGATACTCAAGGAATGATGCAGTATATTAAGGGGCCAGATTTTCCAACTGGTGGAATAATTCTTGGAAATTCTGGAATAAGACAAGCTTATGAAACAGGGCGAGGAAGTATTACTATACGAAGTAAAGCTGAGATTGAAGAGCATGGAAATCATAGTAATATAATTATTACGGAAGTTCCGTATGGTGTAAATACAATGGAATTAAAGAACAAAGTAGCTGAACTTGTTCATAATAAAGTAATAGAAGGTATAAGTGATTATCATACTGATTTAAAAGATGGTGTTAAAATAACAATAACTTTAAAACGTGATGCTAATCCGCAAGTTGTCTTAAATAATTTATATAAACATACAAACTTTCAAGTTAATTATGGGATTATTTTCTTAATGCTTGATGGATTAACACCAAAAACGTTGGGACTTCGTGATATTATTTCTAAATATATAGATCATCAAAGAAGTGTTATTGTAAGAAGGACTCAATTTGATTTACAAAAAGCCGAAGAAAGAGTTCATATTTTAGAAGGACTAAAAATTGCTCTTGATAATATTGATGAAGTTGTTCATATTATTAGAAATGCTGATAGTGATGATGAAGCAAGAGAAAAATTGATGGGAAGATTTGGACTTGATGAAATTCAAGCTAATAATATTCTTGAAATGAGACTACGTCGTTTAACTGGAATGGAACGTGGAAAAGTGGAAGCAGAACTTTCTGATTTAGAATTAAAAATTGCTGATTTTAAAGATATTCTTGAAAAACCAGAAAGAGTAGATGGAATTATTAAAGAAGAAATGCTTGAAATTAAAAAGAAATATGGTGATGAAAGAAGAACTCATATAGATATGACAGCTATATCATCTATTGAAGATGAAGCTTTAATTCCGGTTGAAAATATTCTTGTTACTTTAACAAATAAAGGATATGTTAAACGAGTAAATGTTTCAGAATACCGAACTCAAAATCGAGGAGGAGTTGGAATTAAAGGAATGTCTACAAGTGATGAAGATTTTGCAACAAAAATGATTAATATGCAAACACATGATTATATATTATTCTTCTCAAATCGTGGTAAAGTTTATCGTATGAAGGGATATGAAGTTCCTGAATATGCAAGAACTGGTAAAGGACTTCCAATTATTAATTTACTTCCAATAGAAAAAGACGAACAA
>ONSF01000027.1 GCA_900320425.1 uncultured Eubacteriales bacterium
AAAAAAATGTAAATAATTAAAATATTCTATTGACTGTTAAATTTAGGTATGATAATATTTATTTATAAAGATAGGAGGAAAAATGAAAAAAACAAGAAATAATAAAGGTTTTACTTTAGTTGAATTATTAGCAGTTATTGTTGTTTTAGCTATTGTTATGGGACTTGCTGTAGTTGGTATTACAAGCGTTTTAGATAACACAAGAAAAAGTGCATTTGCTGCTGATGCAAAATCATATTTACAAGGGGCTCATAGCTTAGTTCAAGCTGATGAAGCTAGTGTATTGTTAGGAGGTACTGCTACTTATGCACCAAGTTGTGCTGGAGCAAAAGGTAGTACAGATTCAAAGACTTTTTCGATAAGTAAAATACCTCTTGATAATGGTGGTAAAAGTCCTTATGGTAATAAATATGATGATTCAACAACTGGTTCAATGATAAAAGTTGAAACAAAAGTTGAAGATGATGGAAAATGTACCTATACTTATTCTATTTATTTAACTGATGGTAGTTATCAAGTTGGAACATCTTCTACATATGCTAAAGAATCTGAGGTAAATGCAAGTAAAGTTCAAATTAAGACATCTTAAAATTCGATTTATTCGAATTTTTTTCTTTTCATAAATATAATTATTTGATAAAATAAACTTAGAAAAGAGGTTTATATGTTAATAATAGGTTCACACGTTAGTTTTAATAAAGAAAATCAATTGTTGGGAAGTTTAGATGAAGCTTTATCATATGGTGCAAATACATTTATGTTTTATACGGGAGCACCCCAAAATACTAAAAGATATGAGATAGATGATAATATAACTAAGAAAGCACTTTTAAAAATGAAAGAAAATAATATTGAAATAAATAATATAATTGTTCATGCACCATATATTGTAAACTTAGCAAATAATAAAGAAGAAGAAAAATATAATTTTTCTATTAATTTTCTAAAACAAGAGGTGAAAAGATGTGATAGTATTGGAATTAAATATATGGTACTTCATCCTGGGAGTCATGTTGGACTAGGAGTAGATATTGCAATTAAAAATATAGTTAATGGTTTGAATATTATATTAAAAGATTCTGAAACTATGATTTTACTTGAAACTATGGCTGGAAAGGGAACTGAAGTTGGAAGTAGTTTTCAAGAAATTAAAAGTATTATAGATGGAGTCGAGAATAAAGAAAAAATAGGAGTATGTTTAGATACTTGTCATATTAATGATGCAGGATATGATTTAAATAAATTTGATGACGTAATTAATGAATTTGACAAAATTATTGGTCTTAATTACTTAAAATGTATTCATGTAAATGATAGTAAAAATGAAAGAGGAAGTCATAAAGATAGACATGAAAATATTGGATATGGAACAATTGGATTTAATAATCTTTTGAATGTTATTTATCATGAACAATTGGATGGAATTCCTAAAATTTTGGAAACTCCTTATATTAACGATAAAGCTCCATATAAAGAAGAAATTGAAATGATTAAAATAAGAAAATTTAATGATAACTTAAAGAAAATGAATTGATTTTTCTTCTTTTTTTTGTTAAAATATAAATGCTTTTGAGAGGTTATTATGAGTAAATATTATAAAGATGAAATAATTGAAGGATGTGTAACAGGAATTGAAAAATACGGAATTTTTGTTACTTTAGATGAATATTACAGTGGTTTAATACATATATCTGAAATATCAGATGATTTTGTTCGCGATATAAATAAATTTGTTGATATTGGAGAAACTATAAGGGTTCGAGTAATTGAAGCTAATGATGATACATATCATGTAAAATTAAGTATAAAAGATTTAAATTATAGATTAGAAAAAAGGGAAGATAGCAAAATTCCTGAAACTAAGAATGGATTTAATACTTTAGAAAAACAATTAAAAAAATGGATTTCTGAAAGAGAATTGTAAAAAAAAATAAAAACATTGTAAAATTTTATTGACAACTTTTTCATAAAATGATATATTTAATAACGTCTTGTGCATTATGGGCGATTAGCTCAGTTGGTTAGAGCACCTGCCTTACAAGCAGGGGGTCATAGGTTCGAGTCCTATATCGCCCACCATTAATGCCGAAATAGCTCAATTGGTAGAGCAACTGACTTGTAATCAGTAGGTTCCGGGTTC
>ONSF01000034.1 GCA_900320425.1 uncultured Eubacteriales bacterium
AGTAGAATTCAAGTTGCACCTGGACAAGTTGCTTTAATCTTTGATTCAGGAAAAATTTTGGATGCTACAGCAGAAGAAGGAATTTATACCTTCGATTCTTCAAGTTCACCATCTTTATTTGCTGGACAATTTGGAGAAATGTTTAAAGAAATGTGGGAGAGATTTAAATTTAATGGAACTCCAAGCAAGGAACAAGCTGTATTTTATGTAAATGCAAAAGAAATAATTGGAAATAAGTTTGGATCAGCAAGTCCAATGGCTTATCCTGATCCAGAGTATAAAAATATTTATATTCGTTATTTTGGAGTATATTCATTTAAAATTTCAGATCCTTTTGCTTTTATATCTAATATTGCTGGAAACGTAAAAGATGTTTATACTAAAGATGAGTTAATGGAACAAGCAAATGCTGAATTTGTATCTGCTCTTGATGTTGCACTTCAAAATTGTGCAAGTGAAGGAGTTGTGTTCTCAAGTCTTCCTAGTAAACAATTATTAATTGCAAAACATATGAATGAAGCACTTGATGAGGATTGGAAACAACTTCGTGGTATGGAAGTTGTAAGTGTTGCAATTGAAAAGATTACACCAGATGATGAGTCAAGGGAAAGAATTCAAAAATTTGATAATGCTTCTATGTATGGACGTGAAGAATATGCAACGGGACGTATGGTAGATGCAACAGCAACTGCTATGGAAAATGCAGCAAGTAATTCAAATGGTGCTGCAGCAGGATTCATGGGACTTGGAATGATGAACGGTGCCGTAGGTGGAATGGGAAATCCTCTAAATTATGTAAAAAAGAATGAAGAAGTTAAAGGAACACCTGTTACAAATGGTGTAAAATGTCCTAATTGTGGAAGTGAAGAATCAGGAAATTTCTGTTCTAAATGTGGTACTAAAATTGAAAAAGATGTTGAAAAACATTGCACTAACTGTGGAGAAAAAGTAACTGGAAATTTTTGTTCTAAATGTGGAACCAAAGTAGAATAAAAATGTAAAAAAAATTAAAAAATACAATATTCTGATATTGTATTTTTTTTTAATATATGATATTCTTTAATAAGAATAGGTGATGGTATGAAAAAGAGAAATTTAGTTTTAATAGTAACATTTGCTTTATTAATAACAGTAATAGGTACTAGTTATGGTTATTTGAAGGCTGAAAAAGGGGGAAGTGGATATAATACAATAGAAATTGCTAATTTTGGAATTACATTAACTGATATGCCTGAAAATGTAACAATGGATAATCAAGTTCCTGTAAGTGATACTGATGGATTAAAAAATACTCCGATTACTTTTAGTATTCAAAATACAGGAAGTATTCCTGCAAGATACGAATTATCTTTAGTAGATGATTCAACCACCAAAAGTACCATGAAAAATAAAGATGTTAGATATAGATTAACAAGAACAATAGATGGAAATACGACAACACTTGATATTAAAAATTTAGATGATACTGGAATAATTGATGAAGGTAATATTGTAAATGGAAAAACAATTTCTTTTGAACTTGTTATGTGGATAGATTATAATTCTAATCCAAATGGATTAAGTTTTAAAAAACATATTATGGTTACGGGTATGCAAATGGCAAGTTTAGATAATAGTGGTGCTAATTTTCCAGAACTTACAGATAATATGATACCAGTTTATTATTCTAAAACCAGCGATACTGAAGGAGTATGGAAAAAAGCTGATTCAACAAATGGACTGGATCAAACAACATTACAGCCTACAACAACTGAAAATTATCAATATCAATGGTTTGATTATGACAGTGGGATGTGGGCTAATGCTGTAACTGTTAAAGAAAATGGAACTCATACAAGAGATTATTATTTAAATGCAGAACTTGGAACGGAAATATCTATGGATGATATAACTACTATGTGGGTATGGATTCCAAGATATAAATATGTTATTTTTAATGGAAATAATGAAACAGCAGAAGAACAAATGATTAATATAGAGTTTGAACATGGAATAGATACAACAGGAACCGTAATGTGTCATGATGATATTTTAACTGATGATAATTCAGATCACTCAGAAATTTGTACTGATTCAACAAACGGAAGAATTATAAATAATAAAAGTACATACACACATCCAGCTTTCTGTTTTGGAACAAAAAACGAGAATGGAACATGTAATGGAGAAGAATTAACAGGATTTTGGATGGCTAAGTTTGAAATGTCAACAGATGATGAAACTTGCAATACAACCAAAAGTGATGCAAATTGTAATAAAACTGGTCTTAATATTTTAGTTAAACCAGATCAATATAGTTTAAGATATGAAAATATTTCAACAATGTTTGCTAATATTCGTAGAATGGAATCTTATAATAATATTCATGGTTTTAATAATTCTGAAAATGCAACAACTTGGTTAGATGCAAACGGTAACTTAACAGGAGCAATAGCAAACGATGATAATACTATAGATATTCACATGATAAAAAATATGGAATGGGGTGCTGTTGCCTATTTATCTCAGTCTAAATATGGAAAACAAGGTAATAATGATTATACAGGTGCAAATAAAGAAATTTATATAAACAATAATAGTAGTTATAAAACAGGATATTCTGGTGGTTCTTATAATAGCGCAGCATCATTAACAGAAACATATCTTTATAATAATATAACTAATGGAGGTCCTGGTGCATCAACAACAGGAACTGTGTATGGTATATATGATATGAGTGGTGGAAGCAATAGTTACGTTATGGCAAATATGTATCATCAACAAGGCAATTATGTTGTTGCTTCTGCTGGAAGTTTATGGAATTCTAATTTCGTTTTAAATAAGTATAGTGATTTTTATTCCAATGGAACTAAGATTTCTAAAATGAAATTAGGCGATAATTTTAAGGAGACATTAACTACTTATGCTTTAGGCCAAAATAGTGGATGGTATAGTGATTCTAAATATTTTACTAGCTTGTCAAATCCATGGATTATACGTGGTGGTTCAGCAGGTGAAAGAATAAGAGGCGGAGTGTTTTCTTCATCGTTCTATTCTGGCGATAGTATTTATTCAAATGGTATATCTTATTATACGTCTCATCCAGTTTTAACAGTATCTCGTGATATGCCTTGGTTAAATAATAATTAATATAAATTATCAACATAATTGTTGATAATTTTTTGAAATATAGTTGTATTTATTTGTTATTTTGATATAATAAAATTACAAAAGGAGAATAGGTTTATGTTAGAAAAATCATTTCAAGAAATATCAAATAATATAAAAGATATGATATCTAAAACTCAATTAGAAATTATGATAGATGCTAATTCTAAATTAGTAAAGTTATATTTTAATATTGGTAAGACTTTAGAGGAATATAGTAGTTGGGGAAATAAATTTATTGATAATGTTTCATTAGAATTAAAACTTGCATTTCCAAATATTCAAGGTTTTTCTATAAGAAATTTGAAATATATGAAATCTTTTTATAATGAATATAAAGATGACTTTGAATTTGTGCAACTGGTTGCACAATTACCATGGAAACATAACATTACTTTACTTCAAAAAGTAAAAGATAAAGAAATACGTAAGTGGTATGTAGAAAGGTGTATAGAAGAAGGATGGTCAAATAGTATATTAATTTATCAAATAGATACTGATTTATATAATAGACAAGTTAAAAATATTAAACATAATAATTTTAAATTAACTATGAAAGAAAATAGTGATTTAGCAAATGATATGATGAAAGAACCATATGTATTTGATTTAATAGAATTGACAGAAGATTTTAAAGAAAAAGAATTAGAAAATAAGATGTTAGAAAAAATCAAAAATATATTGTTAGAACTAGGATCTGGATTTAGTTTTGTTGGTAATCAATATAAAGTAACAATTGATAATAATGATTTTTTTATAGATTTATTATTTTATCATATTAAACTTAAATGTTATGTTGCATTAGAATTAAAGGTAGGGGAATTTAAACCTGAATTTGGTAGTAAAATGAGTTTTTATCTTACGGCATTAGATGAAGAAGTAAAGGACGAAAATGATAATCAATCGATTGGAATTATTCTTTGTCAAAGTAAAAGTAATAAAATAGTTGATTATACATTAAAATATATTAATAGACCAATGGGAGTAAGTGAATATAAAATATTTGATGAATTACCTAAGAAAATACAAAATGAATTACCTGGTATTGATGATATAGCAATACATTTGAATGATTTATAAAAAGGAGTAAAATATGAGTGATGAATTTGTTGAAAAGAAAAGTGTTGGAAAAATAATTTTTATTATTTTATTAATATTAGTAATTTTAGGAGGAATTGGATTTGGTGGTTATACATTTATTAAAAATAATTTATTAAATCCTTCTAAATACTTAATAACAACTAAAGATTATTTATTAGATAGAGTTTATAAACCATTTAGTTTTTTTAAAGAAAAAGATGCTAAATTGGATGAAAAGTTAGATGGTACTATATCTTTTATTACCAATAATAAAGAAATGGATTATTTAAATCATTTAGGAGTTAATTTTAATGTTTTAGCATCAGTTGATAAAGAAGAAATGCAAAGTAATATAGATTTATTAGAAAATGATAATAGTATTTTAAATACAAGTTTTATTATAAAAGAAGATTCTATGTATTTAGATTCAAAAGATTTGTATGAGAAAACTTTATTACTTGGTAAAATGAATACTAATTTCTTTAAAGATTTAAAAAATGATAATAAAGATATATCTATAAGTGATTTAAATACTTTAATTAATAATTATACGAAATATATTGTTGAAGCTATTTTAGAAGGAGATGTCAAAACTGAAATTGTTGATGTTTATAAAGTAAGGTTTACTTATGAAATTAATGATAAAAATATTGATAAAGTGCAAAAAAAATATGATGAGTATATAAATAAAGATAAATTAATTGATAAATTATTAAAAGAAGAAAAAATAAATAAAGAGTTTTTTAATATTAAATTTAGTCCTTTAAAAATAGTTATTCTAAAAAGTATTGGAACGGGTGAAATATATAAATTAGAAATAAATGGAAATGATACTAATTTTGTTATGGAATTAGATACAGATAAAAGAGGATATTATAAATTTTATGATGGGAAGATGCACGGCACATTAGAAATAAAAAATGATACTTATACTTTTAAAATTTATGAAAATGATATTTTAACTTTAACTATAAAATTAACAATTAATGATGAATTAATTAAATTTATTATTACTGGAAGTGATGTAGATATAAGTTTTAGTGTAAAAGAAGAAGCTAAGGATACGTTAAACGTGTCATTTATTGTAAAACAAAATAATTTATTTAGTATGGATTTAAGTGGTACAATAAAAAGAAATAAAATTGGATATAATTTATCGTTTATAACTGACTTTTTAGTAAATGAAGAAAAGTTTAAAATGAAATTTATCGGAAATATTACTTATGGAGAAAATTTACTTACCAAAAAAGAACTTGGAGATGTTATTAATATAGAATCATTAAGTGAAAAAGAACAAGAAAAAATTTCAGAAAACCTTTATAAAAAATTAGAAAAAACCAAGTTTTTAGAACTTTTTATGGGAGAATCTAATAGTTACACTTATTAAATTCTTTTTTTTATTATTAAAATTATAAAAAAACAAGAAAAGAATAAAAAATACTTGATTATTTCAGGCTTTTTGTATACAATTATTTTGGGTGGTAAAAATGACTAAAAAAGTTATAAAAGATGCTCAAAGAGCAGAAAAACTTGAAAAATTAGAGAAAGATTTTATTGATTCTTTAGTAAAATTAAGAAAGGATAAAAAATTAACTCAACAAGGAATGGCTGACGACGCTGGAGTAATTAGAGAAACAATCGCAAGGATTGAAAATTCCATTACATCTCCTCAAGTTAATACCTTATTAAAAATCATCGAACCATTAGGTTATACAATTAAATTAACTAAAATTGATAATAAAAAAATAAAAGGATAAAACCTTTTATTTTTTTATATATCCTTGATTTTTTAAATTATTTTCTAAATCTTTTTCACTTATATATAAGTTATCAATTCTTGATAATACTGTTTCTTCTTGGCCTTTTTTTATAAATAATATTAAATTTGTTTCTTTAAAAGTAAATCTTTCTTTTAATTTATTTTCATCTTCTTTACTTAAACTTTTTGTATTAACAAAGTAGCTTGTAATATTGTTGCTTTTAGAAACTTTTGATAGGGTATTTTTTAATACCTTTCCTTCTTCTTCATCTGTTAAATATAAAACAAAAGTTTCTTTTTTATCTAACATAGTATTTAATGTTTTAATATTAATTTTCTTTAAAGAACTTCCAGAACATGCACAAGTAAGAAATAAAATAGCTATTATCATTAAAAATTTCTTCATAATTCACCTCAAAAAATATCATAACATACAAAAATATTATTGTAAATAAAAAATAAATTTGTTATAATCTCTATTAGAGATAGGGTGAATGTATGAAGAAAATAAAATATATTTTATTGTTGCTTTTATTTATTGGAGTTTTAGATGTTTATGCGATTGATAATTGTACAAATGAAGAGATGAAAAGATTAAAAGATCTAGCAAGTAATGTTAATTTTAAAACTGAATATACCGTTTCACCTAGAGAGATATTAAATGATGAAGGAGTTATGGAGTTAGTTGATGTTTCAGTTAATTTTAAGATTCAAATTATAAATGATAATGAAGATTTGAAATATTATTATAAAGATAATATCAAAGGAGAAAAAATATTGATTAATCAAAGTGATTTATCAGAAAGAAGTTTTAGAGATGGAGAAAATATTGAATTTCAAATTTATTCTTATTCAAAAAATTTATGTACCAATAAATTACTTAGAACAGTTAAGGTAGAGTTACCTAATTATAATATGTATTATTATTTAAATAAAGATAAATGTGATACATATCCTGAATTTCAATATTGTAAAGAATTTTTAAAAGTTAATCAAGATGATTTTAGTAAAATAGATAAATTATTTGATGAATATTTATCAAATAATGATAAAGAGAATAATTCAAATAGTTTAAAGAAAACATCAAATAATCTTTATTATATAATTGCTGGAATAGCTTTTATTGTAGTTTTTACCATAATAATTATTGTTTATAAAAGAAAAAAAAGGGATAGAATATAGAGGATTATAATATGAATAAAAGAATAAAAAAAATTATAAATATAGTTTTAATTTTAGTAATTTTAATAAATTTAATTCCTACTCATATAAAAGCTGAAAATACAGATGTGGGAATTAAAGGACAACTTCGATGTCCTCTTAATAATGGAGGAAAATGTTCAGAAGAAAAAGATGCTTATGGAACGGTTGTTAAAGTAGTTGTTACTGAACAGACGGATGATAGTAAGATAACCATAAAAAAAATTGTAGAAAAAACACCTAATATTGATACATTTAATGTTCATTTTGAAATTGAAGGAGAGGCACCTCCTGAAAAGAAAGCTGATGTATTTTTGGTTTTAGATGCATCCCATACTGTTGGTAAATGGTATAGAGATCAACCGGGTCATAATATCGTCGATGCTGTTGTTCAGTTATCAAAAGATTATTTAAATGAAAAAAAAGTTACATTTGGTTTTGCATCTTTTTATGGAGAAAAAAATGCGTTTGTTTCTAAAAGTGCTTTTACTAATAAGGAATTAACAAGAAATGATTTTGGTGATAATTGTAGGGAACGAACGACAACAATAAATACTACTAACTATGTTGATGGATATACGTGTAAGGTTGTAAATGGCAGTAGACAATATTATAATGGTTCACCAATAGGAGTGGGATTAGAGAAAGCCAAAGATTTAGTAAAAAAAGGAACTAATAGGTATATTGTTGTTATAGGAGATGGTATTTACGATAATTCACAGTTAAAAAAAGCATTTAATGCTATAAAAAATATAAAAGATAAAGGAATCATTGTTCATTCCATAAGGTTTGGTGGAGCAACTGCTAATGAATGTAAAAATGGAAAATGTAATGTTAAAGGCATTAGTGAATTTGGTAATGCTACCACTGAAACTCCAGAAAATATAATGAAAAAAATGGCTTCTAGCAATAGTACATTTCATAATGTTAATGAAACTGGAAATATTTCTGAAAATTTGTATAAAGTAGTAAAAGATATTATTGGAGATGCTCCACCAGTTGGTGCAACAATTAATGATAATTTAGGGGCTCAATTTAGTGAAGCTGATGGAAGAAGGGTTGTTGAATATTCTTTTTCAAATCTTACCAATGTAAGCCAATCATCAGATTCGCTTTCAATTAAAATTGATTCAAGTTCACCTACAGGTTGGCATCAAACGAATGCAGGTTTTAGTATCACAACAGGAGAGACGACTAAAACATTTACTGTCAATCCAGAAGTTTATTGGGTACAAGATAAAAGTTGGGAAGGATGTTCTGATTATGCAAGTGATAGATTTAGTAAAATAATAAATCCTAATCAATATATTGAATTAAGTTGTTCTCAAAACGAATGGGTTGACGGAAGTGGAACGATAAAACCAGGATATTATGC
>ONSF01000023.1 GCA_900320425.1 uncultured Eubacteriales bacterium
ACTAAGATAATTAAAATTATTTTTCTTTTCATACTACCACCCCAACTACTTAATTTTTATTGATAAACTCTTACACGAATTTCTTTTCTATCTAAACTTACAAAATAAGATTTATCTCGTCTTAAATTTAATATTTTATCCATTTTATCAAATTCTATTTCTCTATCCTCTTTATTCTTATTATACAAAACATAAATAATATTATTAACATTTCCAACAATTTGTTCTAAAAATCTAATTACAGGACCTGGTACTTTATTAAACCATAATGGAGATATTAAAATAATATTTTGATATTTTTTTAAGTTAAGATTACATCGTTTAACATTAACCTTTTGATTTGTTAATTTAGTTAAGAAGTTCACTGAACTTGACACTTCAATTTCATATAAATCAGCCTGATAATCTTCTTTATACCTAGATACAATTCTTAAAATATCTTTTTCATGACTAAAGTAAATAATTAAATTCATTACCAATCACCATATATATATTACAATGAAATGCAAAAAATAACAATTAAAATTTGATGTTTTAATTGTTTTTTTTACAAAAATTTATATTTTTAAAAAAATTATTTCAAAAATTATTATTTTTATCCTATTTATTTTACATTTTTAATTTTTTTATTTTACATTTTATTATGTAAAACATGATTTAAACTTAAAGCAATTAATTTTCCTAATTTTTCAATAATAAAATCAATTTCTTTGGTAGATACAACTAAATTAAATCCAATAGGATTTAATACTTCATAAATTAGCTCCATTATTTCATTTTCACTTAAAGTTCCAACAATGCCTAGAAGTTTTTCTTTTTCATCATTTGATAAATTAATTTTTTCATTTTGATAATTTAGATTACCTTTTAAAATTAATTTATCTTTAGGTAAATTTTTTTTATGATAACTAATATTTTTCATTAAATAATTTATGGTATCTTTAACAATTACAGCACTTGATACAACAGTTGGAACACCTATTGCAATAACAGGAATATTTAAAGTATTAAAAGATAGTTCTTTTCTATTATTACCAATTCCAGAACCTGGATCTATTCCTGTATTAGTAATTTGAATTGTTTTTTCTATTCTTTCTACATTTATAGCTGCAAGTGAATCTATGGCAATAATAAAATCTGGTTTAATTTTATCTATTACCCCCATGATTATTTCATAAGAATCAATCCCTGTTGTACCAATTACACTAGGTTCTAAAATAGAAATATTTCGATATTTTTTATCTAATAAATTTAGTTTATCAAGATGTCTTGTAACCGTTATATATTTTAATGTTTTATGTCCTAAGGAGTCAGGAGTTGATTTTTCATTTCCAAGTCCAATAATTAAACCACAAGCATCATTAGCTATTTTAGTTAATTTTAATATTCTTTTTAACTCTTTTTCTAAAATTTTTAACACTTTACTAAAATTATCTTCATCAGTAATATCTAAAAACGATATTGTTATATAATCACCAATTCTTTTATTTAAAACATTCTTCTTATCTAAATGAATATAATCCACTTTAATTTTATCCTCTTCATAACTTTCTTTTTGATAATCTAAATTGGCTTCAATAATTAAGTCTGATCTTAATGAATATTTTTTTAAATCAACTGAATGCATAAAAATCACCATTAATAGTATGGATTATTTTAAAAATAATACTATAAATATTGACATTTTAGTTTAAAATTTGCTATCATATATGTGTTTTAAGAAAGAGGTGACATTATGCCAAATATTAAAAGTGCTAAAAAACGTGTATTAACAAATGGTAGAAAAAATGAGGAAAATATTTTAGTAGAATCACGTATGAAAAATTCTATTAAAAAATTAGAAAAAGCAATTCATGAGGGAAATGCAACTGATTCTAAAGAACAATTAGTTACAACTTTAAAAAATATTGACAAAGCACAAAATATTAATATTGTTAAAGAAAATAAAGCATCAAGACTTAAATCTCGATTAACAAAAGCTGTAAACAAATTAAATTAATAAATTAAGCATAAAATTAATATTTTTTTGCTTTTTTTTTACCTTATTTTAAAAATTTATGCTACAATGTATATGAAAGGGTTGATGGGTGTGAAAAAATTAATTTATGTTTTAATTTTAATTCTAATTTTTTTCTTTACATTTTCTTATCGAGAAAATATTTTATCTTATGCAACAAAAAATTATGAGAATTTATTTTTTACCCCAAGTAAATTAGAAAAAAATGAATACACAAGAAGTTATAATTTTAAATATGTTCAAAATACAGATACCTTTATTCCAAATAATAAACAAGATATTTTAAATATTTTTTATACCGTAGTAAATAGTGGAATGGACGAATTTAGTTTTTATTGTAAAAGTGAATATGAAAATTGTTTAAATGATGTTAATGATATTATTAAAAATCAAAATATTGTTTCTAATATAAATAATTTTGTACATCCATATAATACTTGTAAAGATTTTAAAACTGATGTTTATAAATATGGAAAAATAACCATTAAAAGTAATAAATTATATGATAGTTATATGATAGATAATGTTAATTTTGAAATAGAGAAAATTATTAATGAAAATATAAATGATAAAATGACTGATAAAGAAAAAATTAAAACTATTCATGATTATATAATTAATCATACCAAATATGATCAAGATAGAAGTGATAAAAAAATTATTAAATATAAATCTGATACAGCATTTGGAGCTTTAAAAGAAGGTTATGCTTTATGTGGAGGATATGCTGATAGTATGATGTTATTTTTAGAAAAATTTGGAATTAAAAATTATAAAATTGCAAGTGAAAATCATGTTTGGAATTATGTTTTTTTAGATAATGAATGGTATCATTTAGATTTAACTTGGGATGATCCAGTTAATAAAGAAGGTAAAGATATTTTAGATTATTCTTATTTTCTAATTACTGATAAAGATCTTGAAAAATTAGATAAAAGCTATCATACATATGATAAAACAGTCTATCTACAATTGAACTGAACCTCGTTTCTTAAACAAGAAACGGGGTTCATATCAAATAGACTGTTTTATTTTAAATAATCAATTCCTCCATGATTAAAAGGATTACATTTTAATATTCTTTTTATTCCAAGAAAAATTCCTTTTAAAACACCATATTTTTCGATGGCTTCTATAGTATAGTTTGAACAAGTTGGATAAAATTTACAACGATAATGTGTATGAATTGGAAGAGTTTGATAACTTTTAATAACTTTAATTAAAAGATTTTTCATAAATCACCTTCTATATTTTAGAATAAAAAGTTGTAAAAAGCAATTGCAACATGTTAATTTTTTTAGTATAATCATTATGTTATTGCCCCATAGCCAAGCGGTAAGGCAGTGGACTCTGACTCCATTATACGTTAGTTCGAATCTAACTGGGGCAACCAAATAGAAAAAAATCCTTTTAGGATTTCTTTTTTTCTCTTTTAATACTTTCTACTTTTTTTTCTAATTTTTTTTCTGTTTTATCTTTTGTTAAGTCGTAATAACTTTCGTTTAAAATATAATCTTTATCTCCAAAATAAATTTGACTTAATTGAACTCCTTTTAGTTCTTTTTCCGAAAATTCTAATTCTGTTTCAATTACAGTTGGTAAGACTTCATATGGTTGAACATTAATATCTGAAATAGATGGTACTTTAATATTTAAAACGCCATCTTTTTTTTCATAACTTACATTATATTTATGTGAATGACCTATAAAATTTATTCTACTATCATCTAAAATAACATCTTTTTGTATATGATGATGAAGTACAATATTTTCGTTATTTATTTTTATTAAAGCATTGTTGTAACTTGGAACAATACAATCATGTCTATAGTTATAAAGTGCTTGTAAAAAATCTTGACCAAAATTAGTAAGAATACTTAAATCATGATCGCCTCCTACCCCAAAAGTTAAAATGTTTTTGTCACAAGGATAATTTTTCAAAAAATAATTTACTTGTTCATAAGGATCCGTAATCCTTTGTTCTCCTCGAGAATATGTTCCATCTATTAAATCTCCACAACAAAATATTAAATGAATACCTCTCTTAATGCAATAATTAAATGCTCTATATACTAAATCTAATCTTTCATTGCTATTTCCAAAATGTAAATCTGATAAAACTAAAACTTTTATTTTATCAGTATTTTTACTTGGAATTATAGTAGTATAATCAATATTACTATATTCATTAACTAATTGATAAGTAATATCACCCGTATCATAGTATTCTCTAAAAATTAATAAACCTTTATTTTTTATATTAGTTAAATTATTATAAAGTTGTTTATTAGAAAGTTTTAATATTTTACAAATTTCATTACAACTTTTTCCTACTCTTAATAACTCAATTAATTTTCTCGTTTGATTTGACATATCTTCTCCCCTACAAGTAATATATCATATCTTTATGTAGAATACCTGTAATTTGACATATTTTTTCACAAAAAAAGAGGAATTAATACATCATTCCTCCCCATTCAATAACATTAAATCCAATTCGATTAAATTTTTCTAATTTTTGTTCTTGAATATTTATTTTTTTATCTACTTTCTTTATATGAATAGATACTCTTAACATACTATCTGGCTTTGGTGTAATAATTAATTTATTTCCTCTTTCTCTTTCTTTCGTTAATTCAAAATAAACAATACTCTTTTCATTATTTTCTAAAATTGGCAACCAATACATAATAAATTCATTTCTTTCTCGTTGATTAAATCCAATTATATCTAATTTTTCTTCCAAAAAATCAATTGCCTTATCTTTAGTTACATAAAATCCTTCATGGAAATCTACTTCATTATATCTTATTTCATCCCAATATAACCCATAATAATATTTATTATCGCGATCTATTAAATCTCCATTTGGTTCTGCTTTTACTTCCCATGATTTATTATATTTAGGATAAGTAGTTGTTAAATATTCAGGATGAGCGAATTCTACTTTAACCTTAGTAGTTTTGGTTGGATATAGATATAATACCGGTTTAGCACGACCACCTTCAGGATGAGTAACTGCAAACGTTTTAACTTCACCTGTTTTAGTATAACAATACTCCATTCCATAATTTCCACTTGCATCTTTTTCTTTATAATATATTACTACATATACTCCTTCTGGTTTATCTTTTTCTCCCATGTTATCCAATCTTTCACGAGAATAAACTCCTGAAACAGCCCAATTATCATATCGATAACTTTCATTCCATTTACCAAGCACAACTGATTTATCATTATCAACATTTTTTAAAGACAAATTACCCTTTTCAAGATATACAGCATAATTTTCAAGAATTCCTAATACATTTTCAAATGTTTTACTTGTATACATCAATGTTCCATCAATATCATATTTTTTAATAACCTTATCATCAACAACATATAAATATTTATCTTTAAAACTCCATTGTCCTTCACTTAGCTTTTTATCAAAAATTAATTTTTTATCATTTGAATAAAATTTATATGCATTAAAAACATCTGAATCAGTTATATAATAGAAATTTTTTGAATTATTACTATATGAATTAAATCTATTTGATCCCATAACATAGCAAATTTCCCCATCATAGTTATAACTTTGTCTTACAGATAATTCTTCTTTTTCAGTATCTATATTTAATAAATAAATCTTATCTCCCAGTGCTGCAGTTAAATAAGAAGAATTATATAAATAATTTATATATGCATATTTATTATCATACATTTTTTTATTATTTTTTATATTATAATATCCACTTAAAACATATTTACACCAATTTTCATCAGTTGTATAATAAACTATTCCCAATACTGTTTGATCTTTATAAAAGATATCATAATTTTTATATTGATTTTCTAAATTTAATAATTTTGTAATTTTACCGTCATAATTGTTATATACTTTTAATCCATCATCTTCATATAAAGCAAAAGCATCTACTCCCTTAATTAATTTAGCATTTTCTGTTTTAGTTTTAATAGTAAATGCTAAATCTTTACAATAATCCTTATTATATTCAGGACATATCCCACCTGAATTATATTTATAAACTTTTAAAGTATAATTTAATACCTCTTCATCTTGTTTTTTTTCTTCTTCAATTTTTGTTTCTTCTGGTTTTTCTTCTATTGCATTTTTATTATCTTGTTTAACTATATTATCTTCTTTTACAAATATTTTAGTTAAAGCAAAATAAACACCTACTAAAACTAATAAAATTGCTACTATAACAATAATTAAAAGATTATTTTTTTTATCTTTTTTTTCTAATTCACTTTTATTTATTGTATTTTCTTCTATATTGTTTTCGGTTTCTAAATTATTTAATTCAATATTATTTTCTTTATTATTATTTAAATCATTATTTTCCATACAAACTCCTTTTCTTAAATAATTTCTTCTTTATATCTTGAATCATATAAATCCACGTCATCTATCACCTCAACTGCACTTTCAATTTTAGGAAGTTCTTCAATACTTGACATATTAAAGTAATCTAAAAATTCTCTCGTTGTTTTATATAAAATAGGACGTCCTGGTAAATCACTTTTCCCAACTTCCTTTAAAAATCCTTTAGCAACAAGTTTTCTAATCATAGGAGCACTAGAAACTCCTCTTATAGAATCAACTTCTACCCTTGTAATTGGCTCATTATAAGCAATAATTGCCAGAGTTTCTATAGCATTTGTTGATAAAGTATTATCATCTATTCTTGTTAATAATTTTTCATAATACTCTTTATGTTCTTTTTTTGTTGTTAATTTAAAGGCATCTCCTAATATACTTAATCTTATTCCTCGATCATCTTTTTCGTAGTCACTTTTTAATTCTAATATTAATTTCTTTAATTCTTCTTTTTCAATATCAAGGATTTCTAAAAGTTCGTGAACTGTTGCACCATCATCACCTTGAACAAATAAAATTCCTTCTAATACTCCTTTTAAATTCATGAAATCGCCTCACATATGATTGTTCCAAAACTTTCGTCTTGATATATTTTTAATTCTCCAAACCTAGTCATTTCAAGAATTGCTAAAAAAGTTGCTACTATATATGGTTTAGTTTTTTCTTCAAATAATTCTTCAAATGTGGTTCTTTTTTCTACTTTAAATTTTTCTTTAATTCTTAAAATTTGAGATTCTACAGATATTTCTTTTTTTGTCACTTTAGTTGTAATTGGTTTTTCATCTTCAAGTCTAATTAAAAAATTTTTATACGCTTCTATTAAAGTATCCATAGTTAATTTGCTTGTAAATTTTTCCGTAGTTTTATATTCTAAAATACTACTAGGACTTTTAGTAATAAATTCTTTTCTTTCTAATTCAAGTTCTTTAAATGAAGGAACCAGTTCTTTATACTTTTCGTATTCTACTAATCTATTTACTAAATTTTCTTTTAGCTCATCTACACTTTCTTCTTCATTAGAATTTGGAAGAAGCATACGAGACTTTATTTCAATTAGTTCCGATGCCATTACTAAATAAGAACTAGCTATATTTAAATTCATTTTTTCTAAATGATTTATATAATTTAAATACTCATCAATTATAATTTCTATTTTTATATCCATGATATTCATTTGTTTTTTTTTGATTAAATGTAAAAGCAAATCCATAGGACCTTGAAAATTATCTAAACTAATATCCATATTTTACTCCCTTACTATAAAAGTATAGCACAAAAGAAAAAAAGTTTAAATAATTAATCTAAACTTTATTCTAAAACTTCAAAATGATTTCCACTATCAAGATATAAAATTCCCTTTTTACCATCAAGTTCTCTTAATACACTTTCATATTTATTAATATTTAAAAGTCTTGTCGTAGTAATATAAACATAATTCCCATCATTCATATAAAATAAGAATAAATCTTTATCATATTCATTAGGACTATATTCAATTTCAGATATTTTTTCTAATACATTTTTATCAATAGTATCTAGTTTTTTTAAGAATGTTGTTAGTACTTTTTCATCAACAACATTTGTTAATGATGGAAGTCCAACAACTAAATCATCCACATTAACTTTTTTACCATTTGATAGATAGATTCCATTATCTACTTCATCTTTCAATAATCTATTATATTCCTTAATTTCTATATCAACTCTTCCAAATAAATTTTTCTTAATATGAACACTTTCTACAACAGGATTCATTTTAATTTTATTTTCTAGTTTATTTGAAGATACAGAAAACAATTTAGGATAATGTTCAATTCCCGCAAGTTCAATTATTTCTTGATCAGTTAAAATCTGATTTCCTTTTACATAAATGTTTTTAATAGAAATATTTATTCCTATTAATACTAGACTTCCTAGAACAACTAACACCCCAACGATTTTTAAAATTTTAATTCGTCTTTTTTTATTCTTTTTCTTTTGTCTCATTTATCTTACCCCAATTTATTAATCTTTGTTCTACTCTTAATTTTATATTATATCTTTCTTTTACTTTAGCTTTTACATAATCAATGATTTCTTTTATATCAGAGGCGGTTGCTCCACCTACATTAATAATAAAGTTTGCATGTTTTTCACTTATTTTAGCTCCTCCAACTTGATAACCTTTTAAATTTAAATCCTCAATTAGTTTTCCTGAAAATAACCCTTCTGGATTTCTAAACACCGACCCAGCTGATGGAAATTCTAAAGGTTGTGTTTTTTTTCTTTTTAACTTTCTATCTTTAATAATATCTTGTAAAGTATCTTTATCTCCATATCCAAGTTTTAAAGTGGCACCTAAACAAATATATCCTTTATGACGTTGAAGAAAACTTTCCCGATATTTAAAGTTCATTTCTGAATTTGTAAGAGTTATTACTTTTAAATCTGGTGTTAATACTGTGACATCTTTTACTATATTTTTCATTTCAGAGTTATAGGCACCAGCATTCATGAATATTGCTCCTCCTAAAGTTCCTGGAATGCCTGAAGCAAATTCAAGTCCAGCAAGTCCTCGTTTAGCACATTCCATAGATAACCTTATCAAACTATATCCAGCACCTACCCTAACAATATTATCTTGAAACTCTACTTCATCAAAATTATCAAGTTTAATAATAATACCATCATAAATATAGTCACTAAATAAAACGTTACTACCATTTCCTAAAATAAAATATTTAATATTTTCACGTTTTATAATTTCCATCAAAGATACTAACTTATCAACATTTTTGGGATAAACAAGAAGTTTTGCAATTCCACCTACTCTATATGTTGTATATTTTGATAAACTTGCATCAACTATTATATCACCAATTTTTTCTCTCATAATTTCATTTATGATTTTCTCCATTTAAGTCACTTCCTATCAAACTTAAAATTGTTTTTAAAATTTCATCACTACTTGATGTTTTTCCAAGTTTTAAAGCATTTTCATGCATTTTTTGACACTTATTTTCATTTTTTAAAATAAAGTCAATTTTTTTTAGTAAATTACTACTATTAAAATCTTTTTCTTCAAGTAATATACTTGCTCCACTATTTACAAGTTCCATGGCATTATAATACTGATGATTATTTGCAACATAAGGACTTGGTACTAAAATACTAGGTAGTCCAATAGCCGTTATTTCAGCAATTGTAGATGCACCTGCACGAGTTACTATTAAATCACAACTTTTCAAAACATTCAACATATTTTCTAAAAAGGGAACGATTTTTACATTAGAAATTTGAATATTTTTAAAATCGTCATAATAATTTTTACCAGTTACAAGTATTACATTATAATTTTTATCTTTAAAATTTGAAACCATTTCTTTTAATTCTTTATTAATAGTCATAGAACCAAGAGATCCCATAACAATTAAAACTAATTTTTTTGAAGAAGAAAAGCCTAAATCTTTCTTACTAATTTTTTTAGCAAGTATTACTTCACTACTACGTGGATTTCCGGTATAAACAACTTTTTCTTTAGGAAATAAAGGAATACTTCCAGGAAGACTTACCATAATTTTATCTGTATATTTTATAAGCATACGATTACTTTTACCAGGAATTGAATTTTGCTCATGAATAAGTGTCTTATATCCAAGTCTTTTGGCAGTATAAATAACAGGAAAAGTTACATAACCACCAGCTCCAATTACTATATCCGGATTAAATTCTTTTATTTTTTTCTTTACAATTCCAAGTGATTTTAGCATTAATTTAATACTTTTTACACTTTTAAGAGGATTTTTACTAAGACCTTTTATATCAATACCCAAATAAGGTATTCCTATCTTTGGAACTAATTCACTTTCCATTCTATCTTTAGTTCCAATATATAAAAACTCAGAACTATTATCATATTCCTTTATTTTATTTATAATACTTAAAGCAGGATAAATATGTCCTCCTGTTCCTCCAGCACTAATTACTACTTTCATCATATCACCTAATTTCTAAAAACATTATATCATATTATATGAGAAGAAAAAAATAAATTTATTGAAAAAAGTACTAATGAATTAGTACTCTTCTATATTAAGATTTATTTTTAATTTTTTAATTTTATCAATTTCTTTTTGTAATCCATTTTTTTCGATTAACTCTTTCCAACTGGCAATTTCTATTTCACCATCTTCAAGTTTTCTTTTTATTACTTGATAAAAAATATTAATATCGATTTCATTTTCCTTTAAATAGTTAATTAATTCTATAGCTCTTTCATAACCTATTTTTGAAATATTAATTAATATTAATTTAAAAAGTTCTATATGTTTCTTGTCTTTAAATAGAAATAAATAACGAATTAATTTATAATGTTCATTATTATAAAACTCTTTATCATAAAGTTCATATACAGCTTCGCATTGTACTTTATTACTTCTTTTTATTCTTTCTAAAAGATAATTTCTTTTTTGAAAATCAACATTATTAAGTCTTAGTAAATAAAAAAACAATTCAATTTGATAATCACTTTTTAAATTTCTAAATTTATCATATATTATAAAGAAATCACTTCTGTTTTTTATATCTTTAATCTTTAACAACTGATTAGTATTAAGAGAAATAATTTCGGATGATTCTATTAATCCATTTAATATTTCTTTATAATTAGGGAAATAATATAAACTTCTAATACAGCTAGTAATTCCTTGTAATTGATATTCTATTTTAGTTTTTAACATAGTATCAATAACATCTTTTGTAAATACTAAATTTGCGAAAATAAAATCATAATATTTTAATTTTTCTAAGTACTCTCTTTGAATAAATTCTTTAGAATTGATTATTCCTTCAATTAATAAATTTATGGCAGCATAATTATCTTTAAAATCAAAGTCTGTTAAAGTTAATAAAGAATCTCTTTGCTCTTTATTTTTAGCATCAACAATTCCTTGTCCAATTCTACGAAATAAATAATCATCTAACTTATCTTTTCTTAATACAAGTTCTTTAAAAGAATCATAATAGTTTCGCGGACCCTTTTTGACAATATAATCTATAAATCGAGATTCAAGTTTACTATTTAACATTTCTTTTTTAGTTAAAACTGTATAAAATAAATCAACTTGATCTTTATTATCTATTGATAAAAACAATTCTAATTGTTCTAAATATTTATCTTTTTCAATAAAATCATGATCTATAATTAAAGAAATAAATTTTTGATAATATTTAAAATTAGGATATTTTTTTATCATAGATATTACTTTTTTAATATTTTTTGAATGAATACATTTTTTATTTCCTAAAATATAGTACACTGCCATCATTTGACTTTTACTAAGAGAATTTTTTATATCTAAAACAATCTTTGAAAGATCAACGTTATATAGATCCTCTAAATCAATAAACAAATCAATTAAAGTATTTCTTTTTAATTCATTTATATTAAAAAAGTTTAAAGTTGCCATTTCAATATTTTTTCCATCTAAAAAGTTAGTATCTAAAACTAAATCATAAAAATCTTGTCTAGCTCTTTTATTACTATTGCTAAAAGCAATTGTTATTATATTTTTTAATTTTTCTTCTAACAAAAAAGATTTTAGTTTCTCTCTTTTATATAAAATTCCAACTAAATTAAAATATTCTATTGATTCTTCTTCATTAAGGCCTAAAATTAAATAAATATCTTTATCATTTAAATTTTTAAAATAATTTTCATAAAATAAATTTCTAAATTTTAAAGACTTCATCTTAAGATACAAATCCTTTTTTAAATCCATATCTATTCCCCCTTTAAATTCGAAGAGATTATATCATATTTATATCATTTTGTCAAATTAAATATAAACGTATCTATACCTATATACTTAGATTTAAATTTTTGTTTTTTATTCTTTTAAATAGTTTTGTAATTCCAATTAATATACATAGTCCTACTAAACTTCCAAAAGTATCTATAAAAACATCCATAAGTTGTCCAGTTCTACCAACAACAAAAGTTTGGTGATATTCATCAAGTAATGCATAAAAAAAGCAAATAAATAAAGTTAAAAAGTATCGTTTTGTATTTATTGTATTTGTAAATCTTAAAGCATTAAATACCAATAATGCTAAAATAAAATAAATACTTGCATGCATACATTTTCGAAGAGGATAATTTAAATATTCTACAAAAAGTTTCATTTTTTTACTTGATGGATGTTTATCAGTTATTCCTAAATCATTAGTTTTAACTAAAGTTTTTTCCACAACTTTGTTAATAGTTTTTTCACTTTTAAAATTTGATTCTTTACTAGGCATTGAAGAAAAGAAGAAAATTACCCCCATCCAAATTATAACCAGTAACCAAGAAAAAATTATTTTTAAATATTTTCTCATATTATCGCCTTCTTTTTATATTTTATATTATAACATGAAAAAACTTCATTCAATATGAAGTTTTTATACATACATTGGTTTTCTTTTAAAACTTTCTTCTTCCATATACTCTTTTTCATCAAAAAGAACAATTTCTCCTTTTTTTAAAGTATTTGGAACATCTATTAATCTTTGATTTCTAGAACCTCGAAATAAAATGCTTAAATCTCTTTCTTTTAAGATAAATCTACCATCTACTAACACATCAATATTTTTTAAAAGCTCTAGATATACTTTATCTTTTTTAGATAATTTTAATAATTCTTCAAAAGTAAATCCTGTATATACCCAAATATTTAAACCAAGACTTTTAGCATATTTGGAAATTTCTAAGCATTCAGCTGGTTGAAACATAGGATCTCCTCCACTTATCGTTAGTCCTGTATGATACTCAAGTTCTGAAATAGCCTCTTTTACCATATCAATTGGTACTAGTCCACCACCATTAAAATCCCATGTCTGGGGATTTTGGCAACCAAGACAGTGATGTTTACATCCTTGAGTCCAAAGGACAGCTCTTAAACCGGGTCCATCTACAATACTATCGGTTTGTAAATCAGCTGCAAGTCTTATATACTTATTTGACTCCATGACATACTCGATCTGACACTTCTGCCTTTTTAGCATTGTTAAATCTATCTAATGTTCCTACTAAATATCCTGTAATTCTTCTAATTCTATCGAATTTAACTCCTTCTCCAACTTTTTTAACCTTTTTAACATCTTTTTCCATAATTTTCTCCTTTCAATATTATCTACAACATGTGTCGTAGCAATTTACTTTTTCCATTTCAACGCCTTCACCTTCACGACGTCCACATCTAGGACAAACGTCCTTTATAACTCCAACATATCCACATACTGGATCTCTATCTACTGGATGATTAATTGCTCCATATCCAATATCAGAGTCATGCATAATTCTTACAACACTTTCAAATGCATCTACATTATTAACGGTATCACCATCTAGTTCTACATATGAAATATGTCCAGCATTGGTAAATTTATGATATTTTCCTTCAATTTCCATTTTATGTTTTACAGTTGTCTTATAATAAACTGGTACATGGAAAGAATTTGTATAGTAATCTCTATCAGTAATGCCTTTTAATTTTCCATAAATAGATCTATCAATTGCAACAAATCGTCCAGACAATCCTTCGGCTGGTGTTGCAAGACATGTAAAGTTTAAATTATACTCACTGGTATATTCATCACATCTTTCTCTCATATGCTTAATTATTTCAATACCAAGTTTTTGAGCTTTATCACTTTCTCCATGATGTTCTCCAATTAATGCTTTCAATGTTTCTGCAAGGCCTATAAATCCAATCGATAAAGTTCCATGTTTTAATACGGTTCTAAGCTTTGAATTTGGTTCTAATTTTTCACTATTAATCCATACATGAGAACCTAGTAAAAATTTAAAGTTTCTTGGTGATTTTGAACATTGACATTCAAATCTTTGAAGTAGTTGTCCTTTTACTAAATCCATCATATCGTCAAGTTCCTTGTAAAAACCTTTCATATCAGCTTTATCACGTTCTCCAAGGGCAATTCCATATTTTATTCCTATTCTTGGTAAGTTAATTGATGTAAAGCTTAAATTTCCACGTCCTGGTGTTACCTGTGGACCACATACATTGGCAAGAACTCTTGTACGACATCCCATATAACCAACCTCAGTTGTATAATCTCCTTCTTTATAGAAAGGTTTATTAAAACTTGAATCTATAAATGAGAAATTTGGAAATAATCTTTTAGCAGATACTCGACAAGCAAGTCTAAATAAATCATAACTTGGATCTTCTTTATTATAATTTACTCCATCTTTAACTTTAAAAATTGAAATTGGGAAAATTGGTGTTTCTCCATGTCCAAGTCCAGCATCAGTTGCAAGTAAATAGTTTTTAATAACCATTCTTCCCTCAGGTGATGTATCAGTTCCAAAATTTACACTTGAAAATGGTACTTGAGCACCAGCCCTTGAATGCATTGTATTTAAATTATGAATGAATCCTTCCATTGCTTGATAGGTTGCTCTATCAGTTTTATTCCAAGCATTTTGTTTTGCAACCTCAAAAATTTCTTTAATTCTATCACTTTTTTCTATAACATCACTAAAGATATTTAAATCAAATTCAATACTTTCCAACTTATCAATTTCTTCTAAGATTTTATCAAATTTTACAAGTCCTAAAAATCCTTCTAAATCTAAAAGTTCTGATAACTCTTGTTTAAATTCTTTTTTGAAAGTTTTAAGTACACCAGGAGCCATATAATAATCAAAAGCAGGTATACTTTGTCCACCATGTTGTTCATTTTGATTTGATTGAATTGCAATAGCTGCAAGACTCGCATAAGACATAATTGAATTAGGAGTTCTTAAATATCCATGTCCTGTTGAAAATCCATTTTTAAATAATTTATTTAAATCAATTTGAGTACAAGTTGTCGTTCCCATTGCCCAAAAATCTAAGTCATGAATATGAATTGCTCCTTCATCATGAGCTCTTGCATATTTATTATCCATAAGATATGCTTTAGCAAATTCTTTAGATACTGTAGAACCAAAATGAAGCATAGTTCCCATTGGTCCATCACCATCAACATTAGCATTCTCTCTTTTAGAATTTTCTTCTGCCGCACTTTTAAGTCCCAAAGCTTCTATTGCTTTAACAAATTTATGCTGTTGTTTTCCAACAAAAGCATCGCGGGATGCTGCACGTCTATCACGATATTCTTTATATGAATCAAATACTTCTTCATATTTCATTTTCTTTAAAACATCTTCTATTACATCTTGAATATCTTCAACACCGATTGTTTTTCTATCTTTATAATCTTTTTCAATTACATCAAGTACTTTTTCTTTTACTTTATTAACATTTTTTTCATCGTATTCATCATAAACACTATCAAATCCTTTTTTTATTGCTATAGCAACTTTAGTAGGATTAAAACTAACTCTTTGACCACTTCGTTTTACAACTACTAAGTCATTTAAAATATTTCTTTCCATCATTTACCTCTCTATTTCCTGTAAACTAATCATATTATATTTTTATTTTTTTGTAAATGTTTTTTTACTTATTTTTTTAGAAAAAAATTTTATTTTACATCTTAATTTTATAAAAAAGTTACAAAAAAAACATCAATTTCTTTTAAGAATATAGAGTTAGAAAAATTAACTATTTTTTTACACTTGACACTTAAATTTTTATATCTTTTAAAAATTTATTTTAGAAAACATTTTTAAAAAATTAAAAAAAAAATACCTTTTTAAAAAGTATTTTTAATCTCTACTATATAAATCTCTTGTATAAACTTTATTTTCTATTTTTTTAGTATTTTCATCAAGTCTATTAACAAGAACAACATCAGATACACTACTAAATTCATCAAAATCTTTTATAACCGGACATTCGTTAAATATAGAGTCCTTAAGAGTTGGTTCATAAATTACAATTTTAATATTATTATTTTTTAATCTTTCAATAATTCCTTGAATAGCACTTGCTCTAAAGTTATCACTATTAGTTTTCATTGTTAATCGATAAATTCCTACAACCTTAGGATTTCTTTCCATTATTCTATTTGCAATATGAGTTTTTCTCGTATCATTAGATTTTACTATTGCTTCTATTAAATTTTGAGGAACATCTTTGTAGTTTGCAAGTAACTGTTTGGTATCTTTAGGAAGACAATATCCTCCATATCCAAATGATGGATTGTTATAATGACTTCCAATTCTTGGATCTAAACAAACTCCTTCAATTATATCCTTGGTATTTAATCCTTTAAGTTCTGCATAAGTATCAAGCTCATTAAAATAAGATACTCGAAGGGCAAGATAAGTATTTGCAAATAATTTAACAGCTTCAGCTTCCGTTGAATCCATAAAACGAACCTCAATATCTTTTTTTATTGCACCACTTTTTAATAACTCAGCAAATTCGTGAGCTTTTTCATTTTTACTTCCAACAATAATACGAGATGGATATAAATTATCATATAAAGCTTGTCCTTCTCTTAAAAACTCTGGTGAAAAGAAAATATTATCAATTCCATATTTCTTTTTCATATTAGAGATAAATCCAACAGGAATAGTTGATTTTACTACCATAGTAGTATTATTTCCCATATCAATTACTTTCTTTATAATATCTTCAACACTAGATGTATCAAAATAATTCTTTTCATCATCATAATTAGTTGGCGTTGAAATAATAATAAATTCAGCACCACTAAACGCTTCTTTATAATCAAGAGTTGCCTTTAAATTTAATTTTTTTTCTTTAAAATACTTTTCAATATATTCATCTTTAATAGGTGATATACGATTATTAATCATTTCTACTTTCTCAGGAATAATATCAAGTGCATACACCTCATTTTCTACACTTAATAAAGTTGCTAACGATAATCCAACATATCCTGTTCCTGCTACTGCTATTTTCATACTATTACTTCCTTTCTTTTATGTATAAAGCATTTCCCATTAAAACTTGAATATTGTATCATAAAAAACGAGCCTTGACAAGTCCTAGTTAATTACTTATTTCTATTATATAATATTTTCCTTTTTCATTGTTATTATTTCCTATATTCCAACCTAACCAATTAATTTTATAATCTTCTTTACCAGTTAAAACTATACCTTTATTTTCTTTATTAGAATTTTTATTATAATTTATTTTTGTAATTAATTGATTTACTGGAATACTTTTATCTATTCGAAAATATTTATAACCAGCAAATTTATTTTTTCTAAAACAATCATTATAAAAACTATTTGTAACTTCTGATACCATAACAAAACAATAGGTTTTAGTAAATCCCATTTTTTTTAATCTTTCCATAAATTTTATATCTTTAATACATTGATACATTTCTTGATTATAAGCACCATTAGGTTTATATTCTAAATTCTTATTATCTATATTTCTTTTAATAGATGGAAATTTTATTTCAATAGCATATTTTTCTTTATCATTATTTTTATTTTCAATATAAATATCCATTTCTTTTTTTAAATGTTCAACTTCTATTTTTTTATTTTTTATATACTTTTTTTGTACATCTATATCTTCAAATTCACGTCCTATATATTTTCCATTTATTTTTATATCATAAACATTTTTTTCAAATTCTATTTTAAATTCTTTTCCTATTTTATTTCTTAAATATATTCCAAGTTCATGTTGAAGATTAAATTCATTATAAATAGCAATTTTATTATTTTTTAAATATTCAATAAAATTTTCTAAAATCTTTTTATTCATTATCAATACTCCTATAATTTATATTATAATATAAATTAATAAAAAAAATATACATAAATTTAATTATGTATATTTAAAATTTAATTATTATCTTTTACTTTTTCATTATCAAGTTTATATTCACCAGATAAAATATTATTTATCCAATCTTCATTACTTAAATACCAATTAACTGTATCTTTTATTCCATCTTCAAAAGTATGAGTTAATTTCCATCCAAGTTCTTCTTCTACTTTAGTTGAATCAATTGCATATCTTAAATCATGACCTGGTCTATCAGTTACATAAGTAATTAAATCTTCACTTTTACCCATTTGTTTTAAAATAGTCTTAACAACTTCTAAATTAGTTCTTTCAGAGTGTCCTCCTAAGTTATATACTTCTCCATCACGTCCACGTCTTACAATTAAATCAACTCCAATATTATGATCAACTACATGAATCCAATCTCTTACATTTTCTCCTTTTCCATAAACTGGAATTGGTTCATTTTTTAATGCTTTACTAATTACAACAGGAATTAATTTTTCTGGGAATTGATATGCTCCATAGTTATTAGAACATCTTGAAATTGTAACAGGTAATCCATAAGTTCTATGATATGACATAACAAACAAATCAGCTGACGCTTTACTTGATGAATATGGACTAGATGTATGTAAAGGTGTAGTTTCTTTAAATTTTAAATCTGGTCTATCAAGTGGTAAATCTCCATACACTTCATCAGTTGATACTTGATGATATCTTTTAATTCCATATTTTCGACATGCATCCATCAAAGTTAAAGTTCCTTTAATATTAGTATCAGCAAATACTCCTGGATTTTTTATAGAATTATCAACATGAGACTCTGCTGCAAAGTTAATTACATAATCAAATTTTTCTTCATTAAATAATTTATCAACAAAATCTCTATCAGTAATATCTCCATATACAAATTTAAAGTTATCTTCTCCCATTAATTCTTTAATATTATTAATATTTCCTGCATAAGTTAAACTATCTAAACATACAAAATAATCTTCCGGATATTTCTTTACTACATAATGTAAATAATTACTTCCTATAAATCCACATCCTCCTGTTATTAAAAATCTCATTTCATCACTCCTTCTTTCATCATTAATTCTTTTATATATCTATCTGTTGCATCCTTCCAACTCGGTAACATAAGAAATCCATTTTCTTTTAATTTATCTTTTGAAAGTTTTGAATTTCTTGGTCTTTCAGCTTGTTTTGTACCAGTTATTTTTAAATATTCTTCTGTTGTAACTGGATTAATTTTAGTTTTTAATCCATTACTTTCCATGATATACTCAGCAAATTCTGCCCAAGAACATATTCCATCATTATTTACATGATATGTTCCATATTTTTCAGTTTCAACCATTTCTACTAAAAGTTTTGCAAGATCAACTGTATAAGTAGGACTTCCAATTTGATCGGATACAACATTTAAACTATCATGAGTTTTAGCAAGTTTTAACATTGTTTTTATAAAATTATTACCATTTATTCCAAATACCCAAGAAATTCTTGTAATAAAATGTTTTGGATTACGTCTTACTTCAATTTCTCCTAAATATTTTGTTTCTCCATAGTAACTTTTTGGATTAACCTCATCATCTTCCACGTAATATCCATCTTTTTCCCCATCAAAGACGTAGTCTGTTGACATATAAACAATTTTTGCTCCAACTTTCAAAGACGCATCTACTAAATTTTTCGTTCCGTCAACATTTACTTTATATACCATATTTTTAAATTCATCATCTTCTGCTTTATCAACAGCTGTCCATGCGGCACAATGAAAAATTACATCTGGTTTATAATCTAAAATTATCTTAAATACATTATCTTTATCAGTTATATCCATTTCTTCTTTATCAAGAGCTAAAATATTGTATTCTCCACGATTATTTAATTCACGTTTAATATCATATCCAAGTTGCCCTCTAAAACCAGTTATTAAATATCTCTTAGATTTTCTTGTAAAATTAACTTCACTATCCTTTAAAGGTTTTCTAACTTTATCTTTTTCAGATAATATAGCTTCTTTAATATCATACTTAGTAAAAATTTCATCCCAGTTTATTCCAATTTCAGGATCATTCCAAAGAATACCATCTTCAAGATGAGGCATATATAAGTTATCTACATAATACTCAAATAAACTATCATCTTCTAGTGCTACAAATCCATGTGCAAATCCACGTGGTACATATAACATTCTTCCATTTTCTGGTGTTAGTTCAAAGCTTTCCCACTTTCCATAAGTTTCAGAGTCACGTCTTATATCAACTACAACGTCTAAAACCTTTCCCTTATGACATCTTACAACTTTGGCTTGACAATAAGGATTCTTTTGAAAATGAAGTCCACGAACAATTCCTTTTTTACTTAAAGAATTACTAACTTGAAAAATACGATTAAATCCAAGACTTTGTAAATACTCTTCTGTAACAGATTCAAAATATCCTCTGTTATCACCAAAACGATCGTTTTCTAAAATATAACAATCTAATAAATCAGTTTCTATTTTTTTCATCTTTTATTCCCTTCTCAGCTAATTTCATTAAATATTTTCCATAACTATTTTTACTTAAAAGAATTGCTCTTTTAGATAAATCATCAAGACTTAACCAACCATTCAAGTATCCTATTGCTTCAGGTGATGAAATAACACTATCACGATTATTTTCAACGGTTCTAATCATATTAGATGCATCAAGTAAACTATCAAAAGTTCCCGTATCAAACCAGGTATATCCTTCATTAAGTAAACATGATTTAAGTTTATTTGATTTTAAATATAAATCATTCAAAGTTGTTATTTCAAGTTCTCCACGTGCTGATGGTTTTACTTTTTTAGCCATATTACTTACACCTTTTGGATAAAAGTAAAGTCCGGTTATAGCATAATCACTTTTAGGATTACTAGGTTTTTCTTCAACACTTAAAACATTGTTGTATTCATCAATTTCCATAATTCCAAATCTCTCAGGATCTTTTACTTGATATCCAAAAATAGTTGCATATCCATCACTTGCATTTTCTACAGCTCTTTCAAGCTCATCTTCAAGTCCACTTCCATAATAAATATTATCTCCTAAAACCATTGCACAAGGATTATCACCAATAAATTCTTCTCCTAGTAAAAATGCTTGAGCAAGTCCATCTGGAGATGGTTGAATTATATAGGATAGATTAATCCCAAATTGACTTCCATCACCAAGTAATCTTTTAAAATTTGCTTGATCTTCTTTAGTTGTAATAATTAAAATATCTTTAATTCTTGCTTGCATTAATACAGAGATTGGATAAAATATCATAGGTTTATCATATACTGATATTAATTGTTTACTAGTTGCTTCTGTAATCGGATAAAGTCTTGTACCAGAGCCTCCAGCAAGAACAATTCCTTTCATATTAGTAATTTTCTTTTTAGAATCATTAATAATATCTTCTAAACTAACATTAAATAGTTTAGATAATTTATTTAATTCATCAGCACTAACCTTTCTTTTTCCACTTTCCATTCTAATAACAGCATCTCTTCCTATTTTAAGAGAAGATGCAACACTCTCTTGCGTTAAATTTCTTTCTTCACGTAGCTTTTTAATTTTTTTTCCAACATTTTTACCACTCATTCAAAACACCTCATATCAATAATAACAAAAAATGTTGAATAAGTCAACATTTTTTTATATTACTTTATCTATTAATTTAATTTAATCTACAATGTACGGATTTAGTTCTGTACCAGAGCCAGATAGAATTTTCACATCAGATTTTAGATAATAAGAAGGACGAGCCCCTTGCGTATTAGTCGGATAACCGCCCCCGGCATAGAGGTTTTTGTTGACGTTCCACACGCGCGACTCCTCACTTGAAGAAATCAACCACATATAATCAATATTTTTTATATCACCTGGACTTTGACGTGTTGCAAACATCTCTCCATAACGGAGTAATCCAACATATCCACTGTTCCAAGTTGTTGCAATTGTCCCATTATTAATACAATCATTAATTGTTTTATTAGTATCAAAATTTGTAGAACTACAAACTGCTAATTTATAATTTCGATTACTATCCGTAACTCTTCCCAAATAATAAGTTCCCTTAGTAAGTTTTTCTCGAAATAATATTTTATTATACCATTCTCCTGTCCACTCTCCTGTTGAAGCATCCGTTTCATTAAAGTAACCATTCCAACAATCACTACTTGTACAAGTTCCCCATGTTACTCCGGTTAAATCAGCTGATGCACCAAATTTTTTGGTATAAGTAGTTGTTCCATTTTCTTCATATGATGCAAAATTCATTGAAACAATTTTGGTAATTTTGTTGTTCCCTTCGCCTTCAAAACCAACAATTCTATATAATGGTGCATTATCATAACTGCCATTATTTCCATCTACTTTAAACTTTATATATTCACCACTATGTCTAGAATTAATTCCATCATTTATATTTGAATCATCAAAGTCATTTAATAATCTATATGGACTCTCTTTTGTACCACTTCCCGATAAGGAGATTCCAGATTTTAGATAGATGGAAGGGCGAGAGCCGAACGTGTTAATCGCACCAGTGGCGTAGCCGCCGCCGTCGTAGCGCACGTACCATACGCTCGACGCACTATAAGGATTTAAAAGCCACGAATAAACACTCAAGTTTAAATATCCATTACCATAACTTCCAGCTTTTGTATAACTTTTATAATACTCATAGCTATTTAATAGTCCAACAGGTGATGTGGTTGTAGGTATCATAGTTGCTTCCGTTTCCTCTGGTTTAGTTGAAATAGGAGTACTTGCTGTTGCATTCCAATATTTTGTATAATCTATTACATCAGTACCATTATTATATAAAGTATCTAAAAAATCTTCATTTAACCACTGGAACATATATGATTTTGTTCCATTTGTTTTATCATAATAAGTAACTGTATCATTAAAAGTAATTGATGTTATATTATTATCCGTTACCATTTTCATTGCACCATCTGGGTAAATTGCTGTTATTCTCCACATCTTACCACTCCACCAAACATAGTTAAAGTCTATAACACAATCGTCTGTTGCAGCATTTGAATAGATACTTGGATTATCAGAATTTCCTGAAATATAAACGGTTCCATCAGTATCAGTTACAGTTCTTGTACAAGATGGAATACTATTTGCAACTTCTAATATTTTTTCACTTCCTGGAACTTCTGCT